>JAGXSZ010000005.1 GCA_018333515.1 Actinomycetota bacterium | reverse complement strand
CGTGAGTGCCACGCGGTCCACCGCGCGGCGGGCAAGTTCAAGTTGCTCCGCTCGGACACCAGGTTCGAGGCGTGCGATTGGTGCCACGGCACCGGCGCGGGAAGCGGATACAACATCCAGATGGACAACGACGACGCCTTTACCACCGAGTACAACGTCGGCCACACCATGGGCTTCGGCATAAGCACCGGCAAGTGGAAAGCGCCGGACGACACCTACCCCGCATTTACGCCTAACTACTGGCAGGGCGGTTTCTCCTGCTTCGACTGCCACAGCCCGCACGCCAACCCGCGAAGGATGCTCGGGTATGATAACCAGGGGCAGGTTAAAGGGCTGGCGTGGGCTGAGGCTGGGTATTACGGCGGGCAGACAAGATACTATAGTATTGTCAATCCGGGGCACGGTAGTGCTACCGACCCTCCGGGGGACAGCATATCTTGTATTGACTGCCACAAGAAAGTTGTAGACGGCTCTGGCAACTTCGTGTCCGGCACCCCTTCAGCGGTGCCGATATATCAGGCAGGTAGCTGGCTGTTGATTAAAAACGCCGATTGTAAAATAGCTGAAACCAGCGAGGTCGTCAGTTACTATTACGCCAGTGACTTAATTTTAAATTTTTATCTCGTATCTCACTTGCATGAGCTTGTGACACGCTTATTAGCAATTCAGATAATTAATCGCCGGAGCAATACAAGCTGAGCGACGCCCTGGAAACACCCGGCACTATTGAGACTACGCAAATTATCGCCGGCCAAGAAATAAGTGATATGATTTTTGCGTACAGCCAAATAATCAATGGGGAACCAACGGTTACGGCGGGTCAACTCCATCAGTATGACGCCGGTCGGGCGTACCCGGTAAACAAGGTGCCGATCGATTGGAACACCCCGATCGGTATCGCGAAAGCCGCGGATGGTAATTCCGGCTTTGACATGCGAAGCGCGATTCCAGGTGAGCCGAGCCATTCGTTAATCTGGAACATCAACGAGTTTTGTTCCGATTGCCACGATGGTAACACGGGCTTGCATACGGTGGCCGCGCCTATCTTTAGTGAAGACCGCGCGTTGAGAGCGGTCGCCAATAACAGCACCGCGCCGGACAACTGGAGAAACAGCTATGATATAGCATACGGCCACGATGCGAATCCGCGTCACTGCGGTCGACAGATGCGGTTTAATCCGGAAGACGCAACCGTATTTGGACCACATTGTAGAAACTGCCATAAGGGTTCGAGCGGTTGCGGAAGGTGTCACAGCGAAAGCAGCGGAGCGGGGGGCAGCGTACTTGGGGCCATCTATCCAAAACAAGATCCACCCTCGCCTTATTACACATTGGAACAAGCGCTGGCAGTTAGCGCGAACAATAACCGTGACAGAGCGGGTCCTATATTGAAACAGGACCTGATTACAGGTGAATGGGTATGGGTTGATTCGTATCCCGGAGCACAGGGGCAATCGATGTATCATGTCAAAGAAACGCTCACAAAAGAGAAAAACATCGTTTTCGACTCCAGTGGCTTCGCCATGCACGGAACGCCGGTAAATGCGGGTTTGCCTCATCTCAGCTTCATGTACAAGAAGTCGCGAACGGCGAACTGGTATAAAGACTGGAGAACGTCGACAGGTTACGTGAAGATGGGCGAGGTGATGAAGACCGGCGTCGAGGTAGGCTCCGGTGTTGACTGCTCGGACGACGGCTTTAGCTGGCTGCACCGTACGCTCGGCTGGAAGATGCTCAAGGACGACCTCTTCGGGCTTAACTTAGACGGTACGCCGGTCGCGGTCGGTCAAACCAGGAGCTATGGCGGCACCAACTATGTCGCCCACGACCTCGACAGTGTCTGTTTGGACTGCCACAACCCGACGGTTTGGAGGGCGACGAGCGCTTCTAACTACACCGATAAGCCAGGCGCGGCTAACACGGCAGACGACCACAATGACGAGCTGCTGACAAGAGGTTTGCCGTAAGGCAAAGCATGCGCTTGCAACATAGCGGCAAAGAGCGCACTCAAATACAAGAGCAAACACAAAAGACCCACTGCTAAGCAGCGGGTCTTTCTTTTACGATGTCAGCGATGTCGGCGCCAAGATAATTGGCTCCTGAATCGGGCAGGCGACTAAACCGCTAAACCTAAACCGCTAAACCTAAACCGCTAAACCTAAACCGCTAAACCTAAACCGCTAAGCGCCCGACCGCTATGGTCGGCTTGTATGTCGCGATTGAGCGTGTTTTGAACCGCAAGTCACGCACTATTATTTTAATATCATCTAAAGTGCGCGCGAATAGCGCCCGGGATACTGCTTTGTTATATAATGGACACATCGCGTCAATGAGTTAGCCGGGGAAAGCCGGGGGACGCTCGGCTCCAAATGGGGCGACTGGTTATTAGCCGCAGGACGCTCGGCTCCAAATGGGGTGACTGGTTATTTAGCCCGAGAGAGGTGTTCGTGTTGGAGAAGGACGACGTAAGGAAGATAGTGCGTGAAGGTTACGCGAAGATAGCACAGCTCGAGGAGTCGTGCCGCGGGCCGGCGCCGGCCTCGGCGCAACAAAGCTCATGCGGCTGTGGTTGCGGTAGCCCACAGGAATCGATTAGCAGACAGGTGGGCTACACCGATGAGGATATAAACGCGGTTCCCGATGGAGCCAACCTGGGGCTGGGCTGCGGCAACCCGATAGCGCTCGCTTCGCTCAAAGAGGGCGAGGTCGTGCTCGACCTCGGCGCGGGCGGGGGCTTCGACTGTTTCCTCGCCGCGCCGAGAGTGGGGGAGAGCGGTCGCGTCATCGGTGTCGATATGACCCCGGAGATGCTCGAAAAAGCACGCGCCAATGCGCGCAAGGGCGGTTTTGCCAACGTCGAGTTCAGGCTGGGCGAGATAGAACACCTGCCGGTCGCCGACAACGCGGTCGATGTCATCATCTCGAACTGCGTCATTAACCTATCCCCCGACAAACAGCGGGTCTTCGACGAGGCTTTCCGGGTTCTCAAACCCGAAGGCAGGCTGATCGTATCCGACATTGTTTTACTCGCCGAACTGCCCGATTTTATCAAAGACAGCATAACCGGCTACGTGAGCTGCCTCTGCGGCGCTGTCATGCGCGACGAGTATCTCGCCTTGATGGAGAAGGCCGGTTTTACCGGTGTCGAGATATTAGAGGAGACCGCCTATCCGGTGGAGAAACTGATAAGCGGGCCGGCGATTCAGGCTATCATCGAAGACCTCGAGATAACCGATGAGCGCCTATCGTCGATCGCGGCGACGGTGCTTAGCGCCAAGGTCTGCGCGTATAAGAAATAGTACAATGAGCATGGCCTTGTATCGCCTTGCATTCCCTTACCGGGCGAGGATTTCTAAAGGACAAACTAGATGTCAGGAGTAGGTAGAAACGAGTCTTGCCCGTGCGGAAGCGGCAAGAAACTCAAAAAGTGTTGCGGGGCGCGACCTTTCGCTGAGATAAAACCGGAGGCCTCGACGAAGCAGCGTCAGGTCGATGCGATACTCACGTACCTGAGCAAGCGTCATCGCGAGGCCGTAGAAGACGCCTACGAGGTATTCTTCGACGAGTTCGACCCCGAAGAATATCTCGACGACGGCTTGCGGAATATGGCGATGATAAATTTCTGGGACTGGGTCGTCAGCGACGCGCCGGCCGACTACGACGACCCGGAAAGCGGAACAACGCTGCTCGACTTCTATATCGACGAGAACCGTAAAGACCTTGCCGAAGATGATTTGCGCGTTCTCGATAAGCTAAGAAATTCATACTTGAGTCTCTACGAAGTCGCCGGGGTCTATCCCGAGGAGGGGTTACTATTTGAAGATCTGCTCCTTGGCGGGTCGTGCAGAGTCCGCGAGCGCACAGCCACCCGCTATCTGAATAAATGGGATATAATCGCCGTGCGCCTGCTTGAGATAGACGGTGAGTGGGCTATGTCGGGGAGTATCTACTCTTACCACCGGCACCGCAAGGAGTATATCCTCGATGAACTTAAAGGCGATTTCGAACTCATCGCTTGCGAGCACCCCGACCTAACCATGCGTGAGTTCCTTAAGGAAAACGGCGACCTCTTCAACTACTTCTGGTACGAGCCGCTTCTGTATCCCGAACTGCCGCGGATAGAGACCTCCAGCGGCGAACAGGTCATAATCTCAAAAGCACGCTTCGATGTGGCGGACAAGGATGCGCTAATCACCGCCCTCGCCGCAATCGACGGTTTCGAGCGGCAGGAAGACGCCTTCGCGTGGGTGGGTGAGACCGAGCATATGGATGGCTTGTGCCTCCTGGGGCAGGTTGTCTTCGAAGGAGACCGGCTCGTTCTCGAGACCAACTCCAGAGAGCGCTTAGAGAAGGGAAAAGCGCTCATTAGCGAGCATGCCGCTGGTCTGGTTATGCATAAGGCCGACGAGTTTCAAGATATTCTGCAAGCGCTCGAGGACCGGAAATCCGGCATTCATGCGGCCAGAGACGATGCTGCCGCTGATGCCGACGATATCCCGCCGGAGATGCGGCAGCAGATATACGAGCAGTTTATGCGGGGATATTATGAGAATTGGCTCGACGAGCGCATCCCGATGCTGGACGGCAAGACGCCGCTTGAGGCGGTAAAGACCGCGGACGGCAAGGAAGGTGTTGTCGAGACGCTAAAATCCATCGAAAATGCCGAGCTTCGCAACAAAAAGCAGGGGCAGCCGCATGTCGATATCGCGTGGCTGTGGGAGCGCCTCGGCCTGGAGCGTCCGGAGGCTTAACCGAGAATCCAAGGAGACATAATATATGAAACTTTCCAGCTGGCAGATACGCATGGGCTTGTCGTTGATTTGTTTGTCCGCCGCCGCCTATACTATTCATTACTTTATTTTTCGAGACGCGCACCACATCTTTATATATATGGTGGGGGATATCGCATTTGTCTTTACTGAGGTATTGCTGGTCAGCATGGTATTACACCAACTGATGGAAGCAAGGGCTAAGTCGGTTATGTTGCGGAAGCTCAATATGCTCATCGGAGTATTCTTTAGCGAAATCGGGACAAAACTGATGGCTTACTTTTCAGACCTCGACCCCGACCTCGATGCCATCAAGAACGACCTCATTGTTACGAATGACTGGGCCGAACAAGATTTCAAGGAGACCGGAAACCTTCTCAAGAAGTATGATTACAAGGTCGATGCCGATAGCATTGACTTGGATTACCTGCGCGAATTTTTCTCCGAAAAGAGCGATTTTCTATTGAGATTGCTGGAAAACCCGAACTTATTGGAACATGAATCCTTCACCGAACTTCTCCAGGCTATCTTCCATTTAAACCAAGAGCTTCAAGCCAGGGATAATCTGAACATATTGCCGGAGAGCGACCGCGGGCACTTAGCCATAGACATAGAGCGGATATATGCGCTCATCGTCTATGAATGGCTCGATTATATGAGCCACTTGAAAAGCGATTACCCCTATCTGTTTTCGCTCGCTATGAGGGCAAATCCATTCGACCAGAGCGCGTCTCCCGTGGTGCTTAAGTAATCTTAGCCGGCTTTATGGCAGCTTAAATGAGCGGTTTTAAGCGACATATTCTTGTTAACGCGCCGCGGCGGCACTGACCGAATTCGAGCGCCTCGCGTGCTCCGCTATCGCCAGCTCATACGCCGCCAAGAGCGTTGTCGTCGAGCGCTCTACGCCGAATCGAGCCGCCCCGGCCCGGGCGTTCCGCGCCATTCTTTCCCGGAGCGCCGTATCGCCGAGCAGGCGGGCGAGTGCCGACGTGAAATCTTCGAGAGTCTCTTCGGTTAAGAGGCCGTCCTCACCGTCTGTGACGATATCGCCGGTGCCCATCGCCGTGACCGCCACGACCGGCAAGCCCGACGCGAGAGCCTCCATGATGGTGAGCGGGTGGACCTCGGTCGTCGAAGCCGTAGCGAAGAGGTCTGCCGCCCGGTATACCTTCGGCATCTCGTCGTAGGCTATGGCGCCGAGCATCACGACATCTTCATCCAGCCCCCGCGCCGTCACCATCTTGCGGAAGTTTTCCTCTTGCGGGCCGCTCCCCGCGACGACCAGATTTATCTTAGATCCAGCCGTTTTACCGAGCAGGCCTTTGAAGCTATCGAGCAAGAAATCGAGGTTCTTTTCGAGCGCGATGCGCCCCGAATAGAGGACAACCGTTGTATCCGGCTCGAGGCCGAGCCATTTTTTCGCACCGCGGCGGTCGAGTTTAAGGTCGGTGAATTTGGCGGTAGCTATGCCATTCGGCACCACACTGATAGGTCGTGTTACTTGCTGTGCCCTAAGATAGCGGCTGATACCCTCCGAGGGCGCCACGATGAGGTCGCATTGGTGAATAAAGCCGGTAACGTAGCTCTCGAGCGCTCCCCGCAACATGCCGCCGACAAGCGGGATATAGTGGGAATACCGGGTGTACTGCGTGTGGTTGGTAAAGACCAACGGCTTATTATGGCCGCGCGCCATGGTCAGCGCATGACGACCCATGACAAAGGGGTGATGGACATGTATTACATCCAGCGTCGCGGCGACGGCACGCTGGCTTCTGGTCAAGGGTAAAGTAAGTCCATACCCCGGGTAAGCGGGATGACCTATCGAACGGCAAGCGATAAGGCCCCTTTCACCGTTTTCGTTTCCGGTGGCCGGGGTAAAAACAAAAACTTCATGGCCCCTGCTTTCAAGGGCGTCTTTGAAGTTAAGGATTGAAAACACGACCCCGTTGATGACGGGGCGGTAACACTCCGTAACGATTCCTATTTTCATAGCTCCCTGAAGGTCTAGGATATTTCGGCTTGTGGTCTTTGCGCAAAAATCAGGACCCGACAACATATATTCTAACATAGCTATTCTACCACAACGTGATTATATCGGTCGCGAAACAAAAAAGTAACAAAAAACGCGGAACCCGCTCTAACCGGCCTCCGCGCTCTTTGTGGATGTACTTCTCTCGTCTATCTAATCTAGTCTATTTTTTTAAAGAACTTCCGCGTCCAGCCGCATACCGGGCACTTCGCAGGTGCTTCGTCGATGTGGACGTGCCCGCAGTTCTGACAGACCCAGTACTCTACGGCGGGGGCACCCGCGAGGTCTGACAGCATTTCGCCGAAGAGCTTAGCATGCTCTTTCTCAACGGCATTGGCGTTTTCAAAGCTCATCTTAGCATCTTTTTCTTCCTCGCCAGCTGCGGCCTCGATCATCCTCGGATACATACTCTGGAACTCGTAGTTCTCGCCGTCGATCGCTTCCTTGAGGTTCTCTTCGGTGGTACCGACCTTGCCTATGGCCGCGATGTGTTTTAAGGCATGGACGGTCTCGCTATCGGCGGCCGCCCGCAGAAGCTTTGCCGCCTGGCTAAAGCCCTCTTTATCGGCTTGCGCCGCGAAGGCCAGATATGTCCGGTTGGCCTGCGACTCACCGGCAAAGGCTTCCTTAAGGTTTTTTAGTGTCTCCTCGTTCATGTGTCCTCCTTGTCATACGCTTGCTTTCCATACAAATTATATGTGATGCGCGATGTCGTTGACATAGCCTTTTTGAACATCTTTTTCAGCGCGCCGTGTTCGAATTTATATCGTATACTCTTTATTGCCCGGTAGGCGTGAGAATATGCCTAACTACGAAACTGTTTTTGAAACCTTTATATAAAGCGTTCATTCATCGACCGCCCCACCTCAAGTCGCCCCATCTTACGCTGGGCGAAATAAAATATGACATGCGTGATATTAAGCATAAAGCCGGTGGTTAATCGTGCCGATATAAAGTCATGCTCATTGTCGAGTGAAAACTTTTTCCAGAGGTAAGCATTTTGCGGATAGATAAATTCGATGGTCGAAAACGGAAGTCGCTCAAGGCGAGGCTGATTATGCTTCTGACTTGGATGATACTTCCCTTCATAATATTCTCCGCCTACAAGGCATACGATATTAACAGTAAGCTTGAAAGAGACGCGCAAGTCGAGAGCTTGAATTTGGCGCGAAGCATCTCACAGAGTATCGATGACTACATCGGCGCGACCGGTGATTTACTCATATCCATCTCGAACCACAACGACGTGCGAACTCAGGACTACGCCGCTATCAATGAGTGGTTTAAGAGGATAGGGCCCGACTACCCGTATTACGTAAACATCATCTTCGTCGACATGAGGGGTGATATTAAAGCTTTTGTAAAGCAGACCAAGGGCGCGAAGCGGGGCCAGGTCAACGTCAGCGATGCCGTCTACTATAAGCGGGCGACCACGGCGCCCTCGCTGTCCATCGGCGATTTCATGTACAGCAGGCTGACGGGTCTACCGGTCGTCCATGTAACGCATCCTGTCTTTAATATGGAAGGTGAAAGGGTAGGCTTGGTCGCCGCGTCGTTCGACCTTACTAAAATACAGCACAAACTTATGGTGTCTAACGTGCCGAAACACAGCGTGGCGACGGTCTTCGACGACAAGGGCGTCGTTATCGCGCGGAGTGGTAACCCCGATAAATGGGTGGGCGCGGATGTTCGCGACAAGCCGTTCTTTAAACTTATGAGCGGCAAGTCGGAGGGCGATATTAAGGCGGCGGGCTTGGACGGAACCGTGCGCTTATTCGGGTATGCTTCGACGACGCGCGTGCCGTGGCGCGTGAGCGTCGGCGTCGATCGCGATTACGTTTATTCGCAGCTAAGAAAAGAACTCGCTTATCATTTTATGGTATTCATACCGTTATTGCTTATAGCCCTGTTCGGCTGGATATGGATTGGCCGGGACGTCAATAAACTTCACGCCCAGACCGAGTATCTAACGCTCGTCGACCCGCTTACCGGATTGTACAACTGCCGCAAGCTAAATAATGATCTCGATTTCGAGCTTAAGCGGTCGAGCCGGAGCAAAGGCGAATTAGCCTTTGCGATGGTCGATATCGACCACTTCAAACACTATAACGACAACAATGGGCACCAGGAAGGCGATGAGGCGCTCAGGCGCATAGCGGGTATTTTGAACACAACCGTTCGTGACACCGATACCGTCTATCGTTGTGGCGGCGAAGAACTCTGCGTGCTGCTGCCGGGTACGGACGCTAAGGGCGCCGCATCGGTAATGGAGCGCGTTCGCCACGAGGTGGAAACGGCCAAATTTATAGGTCAAGAAAAGCAGCCGTTGGGCAACCTCACAATATCGATTGGCGTCGCCGCGTATCCCTCGCATTCTATATGTAAAGACGGCCTAATCAAGTGCTCCGATGTCGCCCTTTACGAATCCAAGAGTACCGGCAGGAATCGGTTGGAGGTATATTCAAGCGGCGAATCAAGCGGCGAATCGGCTCCGACCGAGCAGAAAACCTCGTATTCGAACCAGTGCGTCTAAAGCCCCTTTCTGTGATTGTCGCACATTGCTCTTCCACACGCGTGCTATCAGCTCCGTCTGAACACCTTTAGATGCTAGATTTCGCATTTTGCGCGTCAATGTCTTACAATAGCACCAGAACGGTTTAACGGATGCGCCGGCGACGCTAAAGACTTTTCTCATAGCTCGTTTCGCCGTTAGTTATCTGGAGGTTAGGACTTGGACAACGAAAGCGGCCTCTTAAATGGGCAGGGAGCCGATGAAGAAAGGCCAAAGACGCTGCTTGGTTGGGTCAAAACGATCTCTCCCGTCATCAGAATTTTAGGCGTCGCAAGCTTTATTATTATCTTAAGCAATGTACTAATAATCGCCTACGTCAGCTCCGTGACGACAAACGTCAGTGTCGATTCCGGCGGTGAAAACGAGGCTTCGGTCGATGGGCGGCCCGCCGATTCGCGTGAGCCGATGAAAGAACTCGATTACGAAAAGCATTTCATCGACTACTACGAGAAGTCGATGCTCTTAAGCGGGCGTTTGCTCCAGCTGTCAAATTTGGAAGTAGAGCGGGCCGGTGATTGGCACAAGGAGCTATCCGTAGACATAACACTCTTAAAAACACTTGCCAATAATGCGCAAGAGGCAGTACCGCCGGCCTCGCCCGGCTACCAGGCGATTCATGAAATCTACCTCGAAGCCTTTGTCGATTTCAAGTGGGCCGCGGACAACCTGATCGCGGCGTCGGCGGAGAATGATAAAGCGCTTCAGAAAAGATGTATTCAGAGGCTGAACAAGGGCAGGGCGCGCATGAATGACGCGGTTAAAAGCCTGAAGGATGTATATAGCAGAGACTAGTCTTAATGAGCACCGTTGCTTCTTAGAGGCGCTTCGCATGCTTCTCGGTGAGGTCGATTTCCGGTAAGGACCGGGGTTGAGTGCGGCGGATAAGGCTACCTACCTCCAACTGATATTCTTCAAATTACTCTCTGTGTATTGCCGTGTTTTATGTTCTATGCTAACTTAAAAGTCAAGCCCTTGTTTATGAGTGCGAGTGTTTCTAAAAAAATTTCAAGAGTTGTCTTGCAGCAAAAACATGCCTCTGTTTTTGTCAACGCCTAAGAAATGACCGACTTAATGCTCGGTCGTTTCTGTTTATAACCCACGTAATTGCACTTAATCGGCGGACATATCTTAATTGGGCAGCAGGAATAATGCGTCGCTTAGCGAATAGAATAATAGCGTCTCCAAGAGGGAGTTCTTTCGGCTCTTATATTTGTGGTGCGAGCGGGAATCGAAGGTTTATGACCATAGGGTTGGCAAAGAACGGAGGAGTGTATGGACTTGAAGAAAGTCGTGGTAGCGTTAGTTGCCTTGATGTTGGCGGCTGTGGCGGCCGGCTGTGGAGGCGTTTCCGAAAAGGTCGGGCAGAAAGCCGCAGAGAAGTTGATTGAGGAGGGAACCGGCGGCAAAGTCGATATTAAGGGAGACAATGTTACTATCAAAACGAAAGAGGGTGACGCCGAAGTCAGCATCGGCTCCAAGAAACTCCCTGATGGGTTCCCGAAAGACTTCCCGGTCTACAAAGGGGCCGAACTCGAAGGCGCGATGTCGACGAAACAGGGTGGTCAAACATCGATGATCGTCACATTTACGAGCAAGGATGATTTCGCTAAGGTCGTCGAGTTTTACAAAGACAAAGAACAATTAGGCGGCTATGATGTGGCGAGCACGCTCGACTTTAACGAAGCTTTCACGCTAGGCCTTAAGAAAGGTGAAACGGACGCCGGCTCGGTCATGATAGGGAAGAACGATAACGATACTTCAATCGTTATAACGCTGGTAGCAGAGTAGTTGCTGGAAATCATCATCGTGTAGGATTTTTGTTGTAGGCTCGAATGGCTGTGGCTATGGAAAGCATAGCTCAAGAAAACGCATAGCTCATTAATTGAAAGGCCCGCCGTTGCGGGTCTTTCAATCTTACACCTGCTTTTTGCGTAATTTATTGAGGCGCTCTTTTATCGTCCTCTCAAACCCGTTATCTGAGGGTTGGTAGTAGACCTTGTCTTTAAGATTCTCGGGGAGGTAGGTCTCCTCGATGTAGTTCTCGTCAAAATCGTGCGGGTATTTATAGCCCTTACCGTGGCCGAGCTTCTTGGCGAGAGCGGTCGGCGCGTTTCGCAGGTGGTTGGGGATGGGCTCTACCCGTTTATCCCGCAGGTCGGCAAAAGCGGCGAAAATCGCGGTCTTTGCCGAGTTCGACTTCGGGGCGCTCGCGAGGTAGGTCGCGCATTGCGTGAGCGCGAATTTCGCCTCGGGCATTCCGATGAAGTTGAGCGCGTCAACGGTCGCCGCGGCGAGCACGAGCGCCTGAGGGTCGGCATTGCCGATGTCTTCGGACGCGAAGACGACCATCCGGCGCGCGATGAATTTCGCGTCTTCTCCGCTCTCGAGCATTCGCGCCAGGTAGTAGACGGCCGCATCGGGGTCGGTACCGCGCAGGCTCTTGATGAACGCGCTGATGATGTCGTAGTGCGCGTCCCCCGCCCGATCATATTGGAGCTGCTTCTTGTTGATAGCCTCCTCGGCCATTGCTATCGTTATTACTATGGGACGTTGCCGCGAACTCGCCGACTCCTTCCCCGTCCTGTTCTTATCGACAGTCTCGCGGCCGGCAGGCGTAGGTACGACATCGCTCCCGACTGAATCCCCTACCAGGCTATTAGCCACAAGTTCGAGCGCGGTGAGAGCGACGCGAGCGTCGCCGTTGGAGTTTTTAGCAATATGCTCGATCGCGCCGGCTTCGATCGCGAGTCCCAGGTAGCCCAGGCCGCGCTGAGTATCGGCCAACGCCCGCTTAATAATCGCGATTATGCCGTCATCCGAGAGCTGTTCCAATCTGAAAAGACGCGAGCGCGAGAGTATCGGCGCGTTCACCTCGAAACCGGGGTTCTCGGTCGTCGCGCCAATCAACACAATCGTGCCGGCTTCGATGTGAGGCAAAAAGGCGTCCTGCTGGGCCTTGTTGAAACGGTGTATCTCATCGACGAAGAGGATTGTCTGTCTGCCCTCGAAGTCTCTCCTCTCCGACGCCTCTTTGACGACGCTTCGTATATCGGCGACTCCGCTGGTTACCGCGGAGAATTCGCTAAAGTATGCTTTGGTCATATGCGCGATTATCCGTGCGATTGTCGTCTTGCCGGTGCCGGGCGGTCCCCAGAGGATGATGGAGCTGAGCCGGTCATTCTCGATAAGGGCTCTGAGCAACCCTTTCGGGCCGAGGAGGTGTTCCTGCCCGACAAACTCTTCGAGCGAACGCGGCCTCATCCGCTCGGCAAGCGGAGTCTTTTTGCTGTTCCGCATGGAATGGGAGAATAATGTGTCCATATCTTGCATTGTAGTGAGATTGCGCAAAAGTAACAACCAGCGGGAGACTTCATCGTCCGCGTCGGGCGGATGGAATCGAGTGATTTGTATTTCGACGGTTGAGCGTTGCGATCTTCGGGTATCGGAAAGAGACGCGTATTATCGAGTGCCTCTGAGGCGAGGTTGGGATGGCGCTAGGCACGGGTCGGCCCGGCCGGCTACTCGTAGCTCAGGGCTTTAGCCCTGAAATATTAAAGTCCGTGCGCGCGCAGTGGCTGGGTATCCGTAACAGCCGTAACAACGTCCCCCTTTCTGGTATAATTAGGACGGAAAGCGATAGACCGAAGAGATTATCGATGGCTGTCCACGGGCAGCTTTAATCGTTTTATGCCTATAAGGATGTAGACAGTCAGGGACTGCGAGGATTATGCAAGACGACAAGCTGATAATACGCGGTGCGCGTGAACACAACTTAAAGAACATAAGTCTGGAACTACCCCGAAACAAACTGATCGTCATGACCGGCCTGAGCGGGTCGGGCAAGTCGTCGCTGGCAATCGATACCATCTACGCCGAAGGACAGCGACGTTACGTCGAGTCGCTCTCGTCCTATGCGCGCC
Organism: Actinomycetota bacterium; assembly: GCA_018333515.1. Taxonomy (NCBI): domain Bacteria; kingdom Bacillati; phylum Actinomycetota; species Actinomycetota bacterium. The sequence continues at coordinate 157,383 of JAGXSZ010000005.1, read as the reverse complement.
AGTTTCTAGGGCAGATGGACAAACCCGATGTCGACCACATCGACGGCCTCTCGCCCGCTATTTGCATCGATCAGAAATCGACCTCGAAAAACCCGCGCTCGACGGTCGGGACCATCACCGAAGTCTACGATTACTTGCGCCTGCTCTATGCGCGAATCGGCGTGCCGCACTGTCCCGATTGCGGCAAGGAGATAGCCCAGCAGACCTCGCAACAAATCGTCGAGCAAGTCTTAAGGTTGGAGCCGGGAACGAAGTTTCAGGTGCTCGCGCCGGTCGTTCGAGGCCGCAAGGGCGAGTACCGCGAACTTTTGGAGCGTTTGAGAAAAGACGGGTTCGCCCGTGTTCAGATAGACGGCAAAGTCTTCGGCCTCGACGAGGATATTAAAATCGATAAGAAGGAACGGCACGATATCGATGTCGTCGTCGACCGGCTGGTGATGAAAGAGGGTATTGAGCGCCGGCTCGCCGATTCGGTCGAGACCGCCTTAAGCCTCGCCGACGGCATCATATCTATCGATATAACCGACGGCGAAAGGCAAGACTTCAGCACGTTTTTTGCTTGTATCGATTGCGGGGTGAGCTTCGAGGACCTCGAGCCGAGGATGTTTTCGTTCAACAACCCTTACGGCGCGTGCCGTGAGTGCTCGGGGCTCGGCACCAGGATGGTAGTCGACCCGGAACTCGTCGTCCCGGACGCGAGCTTAAGCATAAACGAAGGGGCGATTCACCCCTATTTCTATACGCGAATCGATTTTTACCCCAAGATAATCAGGGCGGTCTGCGAGGAGTACGGCATCGATATGGAGACGCCGTGGATAGACCTCCCCGAGGACGCTCGCCGAAGCCTGCTGCTCGGTACCGACAGGCCTGTCCATGTAAAGTATCGTACTCTTACCGGGCGAAGCCGCGGCTACAACTCGAAGTTCGACGGCGCTATTCAAAACCTGGCGCGCCGCTATCGCGACACCGAGAGTGATTACGTGCGCGAGCAGATCGCGCAATATATGACGATGCGGGCTTGTCCGGTCTGTGACGGGGCGAGGCTAAAACCGGAGAGCCTCGCGGTGACGGTCGGCGGTAAAAACATCCACCAGTTCAGCGAGATGTCGTCTAAGGCCTCGCACGAGTTCATAACCAATCTCACACTGACCGAGCGCGAGCAGATGATAGGCCACCGGATATTAAAAGAAGTCCGCGAGCGCCTGCGGTTTCTAATCGACGTCGGGCTCGACTACCTGACGATAAACCGCACTGCGGGGACGCTCTCCGGCGGGGAGGCGCAGCGTATCCGCCTGGCTACCCAGATAGGCTCGGGCCTGGTCGGAGTCTTATATGTGCTCGATGAGCCGAGCATCGGCCTCCACCAGCGGGACAACAAGCGCCTCATCCAGACTCTTAAGCGCTTGCGCGACCTCGGCAATACCCTCATCGTCGTCGAGCACGACGAGGAGACGATGCGCGAGGCCGACCATATCGTCGATATCGGCCCTTTCGCGGGCGAGCACGGCGGACACATCGTGGCAAGCGGGACGTATGATGATATCCTGGCGGCGCCCGATTCCATCACCGGCCGGTTCTTAAGCGGCCGGCGTAAAATCGAGACGCCCAAGGAACGCAGGGTGCCCGGTGACGCACGGCTCAGTATCAGGGGTGCCGCCGAGCACAATTTGAAAAACATCGACGTCGACTTCCCGCTCGGTCTGCTTACTTGTGTGACCGGCGTCTCGGGGAGCGGAAAAAGCACGCTCGTCACCGACATTCTCTCGAAGGTATTGGCGCGCAAGCTATATCGCTCCCGTGATCTCCCCGGAAAACACGACACGGTCGAAGGGCTCGAGCATATCGACAAGGCAATCGAAATCGACCAGTCGCCCATCGGGCGCACGCCGCGCTCGAACGCGGCGACCTACGTAAAGGTCTTCGACGACATCAGGAATCTCTTCAGCCAAGTGCCCGAGGCGCAGGTGAGGGGATATAAGCCGGGGCGTTTCAGTTTTAATGTCAAGGGCGGGCGCTGCGAGGCCTGCGGCGGAGACGGCACCATAAAGATAGAGATGCACTTCTTGCCGGATATCTATATACCGTGCGAGGTCTGCAAGGGCTCGCGTTTTAATAAAGAGACGCTGGAGGTCAAGTATAAAGGCAAGAACATAGCGCATGTTTTAAACATGTCGATCGAGGAAGCACTCGGTTTTTTCGAGAACATACCGAAGATTCGCCGCAAGCTGCGGACGCTCTTCGACGTCGGCCTCGGCTATATCAAGCTCGGCCAGCCCGCCCCGACGCTCTCCGGCGGCGAAGCGCAGCGGGTGAAGCTCGCGGCTGAGCTGTGCAAGATAGCGACCGGCAGGACCTTCTATATTCTCGACGAACCCACAACCGGCCTGCACTTCGCCGATATCGAGAAGCTCCTCGAGGTTTTGGGCCGGCTCGTCGCCCAGGGCAATAGCGTCCTTGTTATCGAGCACAACCTAGATGTCATAAAGACGGCCGATTGGATCATCGACCTCGGTCCCGACGGCGGGGAGGCGGGCGGATTCGTTGTCGCCGTCGGCTCGCCCGAGGCTATCGCGCAGACCAAATCCTCATACACCGGACAGTTCTTGAAGAAGGCCCTGCTCGATAGCGGCGTGCTCGTCGGCTAGCTTTCAGCACCCAATCTCAGCAAACCCTAGCACTCTAACACTTTAATGTGTTAAAATATATTGATTAAACCGATATCAGTACGGGAGCTATAATGTTAAGCATCGCGTTACCAAAAGGAAGTCTCGAAGAGCAAACCCTTAAGCTCTTCGCGCAAGCGGATCTCGAGATAAAGAAGAGTTCCAGGGGCTACAATCCGACCACCAGCGACCCCCGAATCAGCAAGGTCAAAGTTTTAAGACCGCAAGAAATCCCTAATTATGTCGCCGAAGGCTATTTCGACCTGGGAATCGGCGGTCATGACTGGATAATCGAAACGGGAGCCGATGTAATCGAAATCGCCGATATGCCGTATGCCAAAACCGGAGCGGGCGTAATGAAACTCGTCGTTGCGGTACCCGAGGGCTCGCCGATCGAAAGGCCCGAAGAGATCCCGCCGGGCAGCCGTGTCAGTACCGAACTCATGAATGTGACCCGAAAATATTTTGAGGATATCGGCGTCCCGGTAAAGTTATCGTTCTCGCACGGGGCGACCGAAGCCAAGATACCCGAGTTAGTCGATGTCGTCGTCGACCTCACCGAGACGGGAGAGACGCTCCGTCGTAATCGCCTGAAAATCATAGGCACCGTTCTGGAATCTACCACGCGGCTGATGGTGAACAGAGCTTCGTGGGCCGACCCGCAAAAGAGACAGGCGATCGAGGAGATAAGGACGCTTCTTCTGGGCGTGATAGAGGCCCGCGGTAAGGTTCTGATCAGCATGAACGTACCCAAGGCGCAGCTCGATACTATCGTCTCCGTGTTGCCCGCGCTCAAGAACCCGACCGTTTCCCAGCTCTACAACTCCGATTACTTCGCTGTGGAGACGGTAGTCGAAAAAGCGTGTGTCAACACGCTCATTCCCGAACTCAAGGCCGCCGGGGCCGAGGATATCATCGAAATCGTAATTTCCAAGATAGTGCGTTAGCCGGGTATCAGGTTCCAACCATCGGCTTTTTATGCAAAAACGCTCTAATAAATATGAAAAAGCACCGGTATCGTGGTATAATTGAAGATGAATTATGTTTACAGAAACTGTATTCGGGACCGGTACGCAAAATCTTATATTAGACATACTCGCTTTCGTTGTGAAGCTGGGCGTCCTGCTTATCGCACTCATCTTTTTCCAGCGGCTATACGCGGAAATCTCAAAGAATTCAACCGACGGTCATCCGGAAAAAACCATCTTGGCATTGAGGGCCGTGTTAACGGCCTTTGCGTTGGCTGTTCTAGCTATAAACCGGTTACCTTGGCTTTACGGTGCCACAGGTTCGCACAATGCCTATGACCTCATCGCCGGTGAAGGGCAATACGCATTAGCCATACCCCTCGTCTTTATTCTTATGGTGATTGTCGCGGTTTGGCGACCCAGCCCGAACTCTCCCGCATCGGCGGCGCCCTTATTTGCCGCATATGCGCTATCGATTGTCGCCATCGGCCTCCCGTCAGCCGCATACGAGGATGCGGTCGCTGTCGGGCCGGCATGGCTGAGCCTTATCGTCTCCGGAATAGCGATATTCCCGGCGATTCTTTTTGCGGAAGGAATGCCGCACCCAACTAACCGCTTGCTTTACCGCTTCATAAATCTGGGCAAAGTCCGCTACGATGAAGCCGTTCACTATGCCGCGCAAAACCTGCACATCAGCTATAAGGGCTCCAATGTTCCCTTAGGTTTTTCCTCTGCGGAAGGCGAATACCAGGGGAAAGTCGTGCAAATATACGGCGCGGAGGGGAGTCTCTCAAACAATAAAATCGCGGGCATTATGACGGGCGCTGACTTTAAAGTCGATGACACGATAATCAACAGGCCCAACGCATGGCCTGAGGTTTATTTTAAAGCGCTCCGCCGGGAGCTGCCGCGTTGGTATGCGGCGCTCGCCGAGGACGAGAGTTGGGAGCCCGACTTGAAGCGCCTTGAAATCGAAATCGACGGGATTCGGATAGAGGACGAATATGAGATAGCTTCGCCGAACGAGAAGAGAGCGCTGGAGATAGTCGAGAAGCTAAGAGAAGAGATAATCGATTTAGACGCGGAATTCATCTTATTAAACCAAGACGGCGTCTTTGTCGGCTACGATTTTTCGCGGATGCGCATGCCGGCCGAGTACCTCTTTGAGAAAGCAAAATTGCAGTTTGGCATGGTCGAGCAGATCGGGAAAATATTGGCGCCGGCAAAGACGGACAAGAAGCAGGCCGCGCCGCAAAAGCCGTCCAAAGAGAAGATTACCAAGACTAAAGAGGCAAAGCCCAAGCAAGCGCAAGATAAAGCCGTCAAGAACAAAGCCCGCAAGAAAGGGACGACCGCGCGCTCCGGCCGGCCGGAGCGCGCTTCCGGCTCGGTACCCGACAGTATTTAGGTGATTTGGTTTCAAGTGACTCGACAAATCACTTGAAAAAACACTCTCGGTGCTGCTAATCTAGTGTCAATCGTAAATACGTTGATTTAGAATTTGGTATGTCAGCCTGTAAACAGGCATCCCGCCAGAGCGGATGCTTGTTTTTTTGTGTGGATAGGGAGCTATGATAAACACAGCGGGCAGCCTCCTCGTTGAGGAAATCAAGCATATCGAGCGACCCGATATCGCGTTTCGCGGGCTGCTCCGTGACCATATGCCGTTTTTGCTCGAAAGCGCGCTCCCGTCGGAGCGATACGGGCGTTATTCGATTCTCGGCGGCAATCCGGTCGGCTTCATCAAGTCCAAGAACGGCGTAACCGAGTATTCGGTCGGCGGCGCCGTCAATGTCAGCCGCTTAGACCCCTTACTCGTTATTGAGGAACAGATTAGGGATTTCGGCTTTGCGGACGCTTCCGAACCAGCCTCGTTGCCTTTTACGGGCGGTGCGGTCGGCTATTTCGGGTATGACCTCAACAGGCAAATCGAGAGGCTTCCCGATATCGCCCTCGACGACCAAGGGATACCCGACGCTTATCTCGGCTTTTACACAGAGGCTTTAGTCGTCGACCACAAAGACCGCCGAACATACGCGATTTCGTATATTCCCGATAACATCTCTTTCACGGCGCGGGACGCTTCGATCAGGCTGAAGGGGCTTATTGCGAAAGCGACGTCCGCAAATAATATCCGGTTTGGCCGGCCGGCCTACGGCGGCGGAAACGGACGGGTTGCGGAAAATCTTATCTCTAACATGACGAAAGAACGATACCGCGAGATTATCGAGAACGCGCGGTCGCATATTGCCGAGGGAGACATCTTTCAGGTAAACTTGGCCCAGCGGTTTCAAGCCGACTTAAAAGTCGGGCACTATCACCTTTACGAGCAGCTCAGAATGTGTAACCCGGCCCCGTTCGCCGCGTTTTTAGGGTATCGGGAATTCTCGATATTGAGTTCGTCGCCGGAGCGGTTTATGCTGGTAGACGGCGTTTATGTGGAAACCAGGCCCATCAAGGGGACGAGGCCGCGCTTTACCGATGAGCAAGAGGATGCACGAGCCGCGGATGAACTGTCACGGAGCGAGAAGGATTCCGCCGAGCATGTGATGATAGTCGATGTCAAACGCAATGATCTGGGACGAGTATGTGAGTTCGGCAGCGTTCAGGTCCCCGAGTTGATGGTCGTCGAGAGCTACAAGGCGGTGCATCACCTGGTATCGACGGTCGTCGGACAGCTGCGCGCAGACGTTAGCGCCGTGGATTTGATTCGCGCCGGCTTCCCCGGCGGCTCTATCACCGGCGCACCGAAAATCAGGGCGATGGAGATTATAGAGGAACTCGAGCCCTGCAGGCGAAATATCTACACAGGAGCGATAGGGTATTTAAGCACCAACCGCAAGATGGACACGAATATCGCCATCAGGACGATAGTCGCAATAGACGATAGGGCATACCTACACGTAGGCGGCGGTATCGTCGCGGACTCGAGCGCGGAATCCGAATATCAGGAGACGCTCGACAAGGGGCACGCCTTGTTTAACGCGCTCGGCGTGCGCGCCGGCGGCTAGTAATCGGCGGCAATATTTACGAGGGCGGCACCAGGGGTGTTAGCCCAATAATCGCAAGTTCGGTCCTTAAAGAGTTTAGCAATAGACAGGAATCATATGGAAGTCTACGTCAACGGCGAGTTTATGGATGAGTGTAAGGCCTCGGTAAGCGCGCTCGATAGGGGTCTGCTCCTTGGAGAAGGGCTCTTCGAGACAATGCGCGCCTACAGCGGCGTTATCTTCATGCTCGACAGGCATCTTGAGCGGATTGTTGCCGGGATGAAGACCTTGGGGTTTAAGAACATTCCCGCGCGTGATGTTCTGTCGCGCGCATGTCGCAGCATACTGGCGACGAACGGCATAGACGACGCTAGAGTTCGGTTGACCATCACTAGGGGAACCGTCACGGCGAAAGAGCCGACTGTGGTCGTGACCGCGGATCGATACCACGGTTACGAGCCGGAGCTTTATGCGGGCGGCATGTCCGCGATTACATTGCGCGGTTACCGTATCTCCGGGAGCCCTGTTCATCAGCTCAAATCCACGAGCTACCTGCCCTCGCTCATCGCCGGAGAACAGGCGTTGGCCGAAGGGTGTCACGAGGCAATTCTGGTCAACGAAAAAGGGGATGTCGCCGAGGGGTCTTTCACCAATGTTTTCATGATTGAGGCGGGGACTTTGTTTACACCGCCAATAGAAGACGGTCTACTGCCCGGCATCACTCGCGGGTGCGTCCTTGAGATAGCGGCAAGCGCGGGGATCGAGGTCTTACAGGAGAGGGTATCCGTGTCCCGTTTGCGGTCGGCGCAAGAAGTGTTCTTGACCAACTCGCTTTTAGAGATAATGCCCTTGACCAGGGTCGACCAGACCGACATCGGGGACGGCAAGCCGGGTAAGCTAACCCTAGAGTTGAGAGAAGGGTATCGTGGGGCGATTTAAATGAATTTAAACGACTCCGATATCGCCGGATATCGCTTAAGCCTTAGTTTCGAATTGCCAGCAACCAATCTCGACCCTCATCTCGTCTTCTAGTTTGCTCAAGACCAGGTTGTAATCGCTAGAGACCTCGGCCGGGACAAGGTGGACTAGGATTTGCATTAGCTCTGAGCGGTTGTTTATGCGTACAACCTTTTGCTCGTTGGATACCTCGTACCCCTTGACCCCGACATCCTCAAGGAGTTTCTCGACCTTGATAATGCTCCAGCAGTCCGGATGCGCCTCTTGCGGAGCGCGTATTTTATCCAAAAAACCCGCTAATATCGATGTTCTTGCCATGACCCCACCTCCTCAATATTTACCCCGGAGACACCCGGCCGCCGAGCCCTGACATTCGGGCGAGGCGTTGATAGTCGCTACAGGGCGCCTGCCTTAATTATCGTATCTTTTCTGGGAAGTTTGAATAATAATCCCGCTAGTGCGCTAATCGCAAGTTCAATGGTTGATTTAGCACCGTGAGCGGTTCGGGGGAGATGGGGCGTACCGTGCTGTTCAGCGAAGATCAAAGCGAAAATTCTCGCGTTTACCGGTCTGGTTTACCGGTCGAGGCTGCTCGATGTCGGCGCTACGTCGTCACATAGAGAACGACTTTTGCGCCTCGCTCTATCCGTGCTCGCGCTTTAGGCTCCTGCTTGGAGACGTTGCCGACCCCGTACTTCTCGAAGCTCTCCTTGTCGGAGTCGCTGTATGTCGTAATCTCGAATCCCTTCGACTCGAGTATGTCGCGCGCTTGCGCTTCACTTTTACCCCGCACGTCCGGCATGATGACTTGACCGCTTTCGCCGCTTATAACGATAGTGATATTAGCGCCGGGCTCCGCGATAAAGCCGGCCGGCGGTCTTTGGCCTATGACTTGGTTCTGCGGCTCGTTGCTCAAGCGGTATTCACCTGTGACGACGAAACCGCGAGCCTCCAGTTCATCGACTGCCGTATCGATTGTGAGACCTATGACGTTGGGCACGACCGTTCCTTTCCCGTCTTCGGTTATGATGTCGCCGCCGGTGCTTATGGAAAGCTCTATGATGTGCCCTTCCTTGACCTTTGTTTCCGTCGCGGGGTTCTGTTCAAAGACTTGCCCGGGAGGGCCGGCAAACGGTTTGTTGACCAAGGTATGGCCGAGCTTCAACTTGGTGAGTTTCGCGATAGCTTCATCTTGGGTCAGGCCGATTAGGTCGGGCAGCGATATGGGCTGGTGGACGTTGCATGCCTTTATATTGCTTGGCTTATATTTTCGCACAAAGACATGGTAGCTCGTCTTTGGGCACCACTCGGTGGTTAAGAGATTGGTCTCGTCGCACATTTGAATTTGACTGAAACTACCGCTCGGCGGTTTATCGAAGCCACTCGCTTTTACGTCTTTGAGCGCCCGCTTCATCTGTGCCGCCCATATTTGGGCCGGGAACGAGCCGCCGGAAACCCTGATCCCGTGGACGTTCTTCATCGACTTCGGCGGTTCGCCCGGCTCGCGCAGGTATCCGACCCATACCGCCGTAGCCAGGTCGGGCGTATAGCCGCAGAACCAGGCGTCGGCGTAGTCCTGGCTGGTCCCTGTTTTTCCGGCAGACGCCCTTCCGATTGCGGCTCGTTTTCCCGTGCCGTTTTGGATTACGCCTCGGAGCGTTTCGGTGACGAGGTAGGCCACCGCCTTGTCTATTACCTGCTCGGGTTCGGCTTTATGTTTATATATCAATTCACCTTGAGCGGTCGTTATTTTTGCGATACCATAGGCTTCATTGTATTTTCCGCCGTTTGCCAGAGTTGCATAGGCGGCGGCCATTTCGAGCGGGGTCACGCCTCGCTCTAGACCGCCAAGCGTGATGGCCGGGTTCGCTTCGAGCTTGCTTGTAATGCCGAGGTCTTTGGCGACCTTGACGACATTGTCAGCGCCGACTTTCATGATTAAACCGGCATAGACCACATTTACCGACCATGCGGTCGCCCGCCGAAGGTCCATATAGCCGGTTCCTGATTCACCAGAGGAGTTGTTTACTTTCCAGTCCGCGCTTCCCGTGACCTTAAATACCTTCGGCGAAGACGCTTCATACCCGTCGTCGGGAGAGACGCCGTCCATCAAGGCCGCCGCCAGCGTGAACGGCTTAAATGCCGACCCCGGCTGTCTTCCCGGCCATTGTGCGGCGATATTGAATTTCTGTTTCGCAAAATCCTTGCCTCCGACCATGGCCCGGACCGCTCCGCTCTTTGGTTCTATCGAGACGAGCGCGACGTCCGGGTCTGTCGAGCCGGGGAGATATTTTTTCCAGGCAAGCTCGGAACTCTCCTGTATTTTCGGGTCGAGCGTAGTGTGTATTCTAAAGCCCTGAGAGTATATCGCCTTTTCATCGTAGCCCAAGTCCTTCAGCTCGGTCTTTACCCATTCGGTAAAATATGGAGCGATGCCTTGATAACTCCGCTGTCTAGGTTGGAGTGCGAGCGGGCGCTCCTTTGCCATATCGGCCTCTTTCTCGTCGGCATAGCCTTGGTCGAGCATAAGCCCGATTACTAGGTTACGCCGATTAACTGCCCCCTTGGGATTTTTGTATGGGCTATAAGACTCCGGAGCCTTGATCATTCCCGCAAGAAGCGCGCTTTGTTCGAGATTCAACTTGCTTGCCGGGATACCGAAGTATGACTGCGCCGCAGCTTCGATACCGTAAGCGCCGCTCCCAAAATAGATAGTGTTTAAGTACTTTTCGAGAATCTCTTCCTTCTCGTAGGTTCGCTCGAGTTTTGTGGCGAGAAAAGCCTCCCGCAATTTTCTGGAGATTGTCTTCTCGGGGCTGAAATAGGCGTTCTTTACGTATTGTTGAGTTATGGTCGAGCCGCCCTGCGCGGCATCCATTTGACGGATATCCTTTATCAAAGCGCCGACTATTCTTATGTAATCGACGCCGCGATGCCGGTAATAGCGCTGGTCTTCTACGGAAACCACGGCCTTCTGCAGCGTGGGCGAGATATCTTTGAGCGGGACGATCGTTCGGTTTTCCTGGAAAAGACGTGTGATCAGGGTGCCGTCTGCCGCATAAATATGCGTCGTCTGCGTCTTGATAACGCTTTTTACATCGCCGATATCGGGCAGGTTTCTTGTTGCCTCGTAGACAAAGACGCCCGCGGCGATGCCCGCCAAGACGAACATTACCATTATCGCAACTAGAAACTTGCGACTAAAAATGCAACCCACTGTTGTTCCCCCAGTTGCCACGATTTTTTCGGTAACTAATATTATAAGAAATAGCTTGCCACAAAAATCGTGATTTTGCCATAGCCACATAAAGGGGACGTTGCTACGGCTGTTACGGGTACCACTCGCTATGCATGCGCGAGCGGTACCGGCAAATCCGGAGTCGGCATTTAGGCGAGAGGGGCAAGGATATTATACACTCTCTATGCGCGCATGGGCGGCATTAGGTTAAAGAATAAAGACCTGACCCCGGTTTACCTTAGGTTAAAAAATAAAGACCTGACCCCGGTTTACCGACCCCCTATGCGCGCGGCCTCATCGACATCGACTATATTATTTCAATATCCTATGGTAGGATATATGGGTGTCGCTAAATTCAGGAGGTGAAAGTATTGAGAGAGAAGGTCGAAGAAGCACTAGCCCGTATTCGCCCTGCGTTGCAGGCGGACGGTGGAGATATTGAGTTGATCGATATCACGGATGACGGAATCGTAAAGGTAGCCCTAAGGGGCTCTTGCGCGGGATGTCCGATGTCGCAGATGACTCTGACTAATTACGTCGAGCATACCATGAAAGAGATGGTTCCAGAGGTAAAAGCGGTTCAGGCGGTCTAGGTCTCTAGGCTTTAAGAACCTAAGCGAAAAAGTAATCGGATCGCGGGAGCAGTTAAATCGTAGGCGCTGCGTTCGGAATATGGCGGCCGAGGCTTAAGACCTCGGCTGTCGTCGTTTATTGTCCGAATCGGACGAAGTACGCGGCATGGCGAGTCCGGGTTCACGCTAACCAGAGCATGCCCGTTAACGAGCATGCTCAAACAAGACGCGCATCGCGAGTGTAATCCAAAGCTTCCGTTAACCGGAGTACGCTCGCCAACCAGAGCATAGCAGAGGCGGAGATTTTATTGGGGTTAAGAGGCTGATTTCATGAAAAAGCCGGAGATATTATCACCGGCGGGAAATATGGAGCGGTTAGAGTACGCGCTGGCTTATGGGGCCGATGCGGTCTATATCGGCGGGCGCGACTATAGCTTGCGGGCCAAAGCCGGCAATTTCACCGTAGAGAACATCAGGCAAGCCGCGGACATCGCGCACGGCGTGGGCCGAAAGCTCTATGTAACCATGAACATATTCGCGAGAAACACCGATTTCAAAGAGATGGCGGCGTACATCCGCGAACTCGCCGAAGCACGAGTCGACGCTGTTATCGTCGCCGATCCGGGAGTCATGGCGGTAATCAGACAAACAGCTCCCCAGCTGCGCATACACGTTAGCACCCAGGCTAATATCACAAATACGGAGGCCGCGCGATTCTGGGGCGACACCGGAGCCGCCCGCGTCGTGCTCGCCCGCGAACTCCCCGCGACGGAAATTGCCGAGATAGCCCGCGACAGCGGTGTCGAAACCGAGATATTCGTCCATGGGGCGATGTGTATCGCCTATTCAGGGCGTTGCCTGATGAGCAAGTTCTTAGCCGACCGGGACGGGAACAGGGGAGATTGCGCGCATTCGTGCCGCTGGAAGTACCACCTAGTAGAGGAGGAGCGACCCGGCCTTCCGCACGAGGTCGAGCAGGACGATCGGGGAGTGCATTTCTTCAACTCGAAGGATTTATCGCTTATTCGGCATATTCCCGAAATCATTAAGACGGGTGTCGACGGCATCAAAATCGAGGGGCGCATGAAGAGCGCCCATTACGTAGCCGCAATCACCAAAATATACCGTCAGGCAATCGATAGATACTGTGCGGACCCCGGCGCATACGAAGTCGACCCGGAGTGGCTGGAGGAGATAGAAAAGGTCAGTCACCGCCAATATTCAACCGGTTTTTTTCTCGGTGAGCGAGGCGAGGAAGTCCTGGATTATGCCCGCTACGAGAAGACCCATGATTTCGTCGGTCTCGTGACCGGTTACGATAAGGAGCGCGCCTTGGTCGAGGTGACAGTTAGAAATCGTTTGTCTTTGGATGAGCCGGTCGAGATATTAAGCGCCGGCTCGTTGGTAAAAGATTATATGATACCCGAGATGTTCGATTTAAAGAGTTATGAATCGGTCACGGTGTCGCACGCGGGTTATCGCGTCGGCGTGCCGTCACCGGAGCCCTGGCCCGAGTTTGCGATTCTTAGACGCCGCGCGCATGGAGCCGCCGGAGACTGAAGCGACGCATTATTATGCAGGCGAAAAATCGCGGAGCTGAGCGCCGAGATAGGCCGCCGGAGTCCGCAACGACGTATTCTTATACTAGAGATGCGGTCATGCCTTTACCGGCCCACCGTTTTGTGGCAATATACGATTGTTCTACTATGGATTAGCTTGCTCGACATGGCGGCGGAAGAAGTCCCGCTCAGTCGGTCTTGGAGTAAGAGTCACGCTCAGTCGGTCTTGGAGTAAGAGTCCCGCTCAGTTAGTCTCGGATTGGGAGCGGGGAGAATATTTACGCGCCGCCGGCACAAGAAGAGGGGATCGAGTGCTTAAACTACTATATCCGGATAGTTTTGTAAATACGATATTCGAAATCGACATAGAGGAACTAAAAGCCCGAGGCATCAGGGGCTTGATTTTAGACCTCGACAATACGATTGTCCCGAGAAACAGCGCGGTAGCCACCGACGAGCTTAAAGAATGGCTTAGCGGGCTGGCGCAACAAGGGATGAAGGCCTGCATATTGTCGAATAATTGGAAGCAGCGCGTAAGCTCTTTTGCGGCTCAGGTCGGATTACCGCTGGTGGCGAGAGCCGCAAAACCGAGGCGCGGCGCTTTTGTCCAGGCGATGAAAGTCCTCGGGACCGGCAAAGACGAGACCGTAGTCGTCGGCGACCAGCTATTTACCGATGTGCTCGGAGGAAACCTGGCGGGCATTCACACCATTCTGGTTGTCCCGATGAGCGACCACGAAGCCCCGCACACAAAAATCCTAAGAAAACTCGAGCGCCGGATACTGAAGCGTCGGCGCTAAGGAATCCGCTTAATATCCCTTATGCTCTTTGCCGATTCTTCTATATACTCGTCTTAACAGAAGACGACTTTTCGCCGTGGGGGAGGTAGCGCATGAACGAGATTACCGGCCAGACCAGAGTATTGGGGATAATCGGTCATCCTTTGACCTACACACTCTCCCCGAATATGCATAACGCCGCAATTGAAGCCGCCTCGTTAGACTACCGTTACCTGCCCTTCGTGGTCGCCCCCGAACGATTGGCGAGCGCTATCGCGGGCATTCGCGCGCTCGGCATCGAGGGCGTCAACGTGACCATGCCCCACAAAGAAACGGTCATCGAGTTTCTTGATGAAATATCACCGGAAGCCCGCACGATCGGGGCGGTAAATACCGTGCACAACGTCGATGGCCGCCTTAAAGGCTACAATACCGACGGCGCCGGTTTTATCAAGTCGCTCAGGGAAGCGTTGGTTTACCCGGAGGGACGGCACGCCATAATTATCGGGGCCGGTGGAGCCGCAAGAGCGGTCGCGGCGGCGCTGATAAGCGAAGGTGCGGCAAGTATTACGCTGTTGGGGCGCACAGCGGATAAGGTCGAGGCACTCAAACAACAGCTACTCGATAGCTTTGGGCGGTTTTCAATAAAAACTCTCAGTTTTGACGATGATTTGGCCGATATCTTTGAAGTAGGAGACCTGGTGGTCAACACAACGCCAATCGGCATGAACGAAAGCGCGGACCTCCTACCCGTACCTTTAGAATATATCGATTCCAGGCACTTTATCTATGACCTCATCTATACACCGTCGGAAACGGCACTGATAAAAGCAGCCAAAGAAAAGGGAGCCAAGGCGGTAAACGGACTGGGGATGCTGCTCTACCAAGCCGCCGCGGCGTTCGAAATCTGGACTGGAACTCCCGCGCCCATAGCGATTATGCGTGACGCTCTATTGATTGGATTAGAAAGCGGAGATCGACCGAAGAATGCTCAAAAGAAAGATAAGCGATTTTCTAGTTGATACCGGCATTATCACAAAAGACCAACTCCGTGAAGCCATTGAACGCTCCAGCGGCGATGATGTCGAGCGACAGCTGGTCGATTTAGGCTACATATCCGAGGCTGAAATAGCCAAGAATTTTGCCAAACAGTTGAACCTCAGCTATGTCGACCTGGCCGGCTATAATATCAACCCGCGGGCGGCCGCCCTCATTTCGAACGAACACATCCACCGCTATAATGTCCTTCCGATTAACCTCGATGACGACTACCTGGTGGTCGCTATGGCGGACCCGACGAATATCTTCGCGATAGACGACCTTCATGTGATGACCGGCTTCGATATCACACCGGTGGTTACCGGCAAGACCGATCTTATCAACGCGATAAACAAGTTTTGCACAAATGACGACGTCGTTGAAGAGGCCATCGAGAGCATAAGCGAGGATTTCGCGGATATCGCAGCAAGCAGCGGCGAGGAGATCGATGCCGAAGAAGCACCGGTCGTAAAACTCGTCAAACTTATTATCACCGAAGCCGTCCGCGAGCGGGCGAGCGATATCTTCATAGAGCCCCAGGAGTACGATGTGAGGGTGCGCTACCGTATCGACGGCGTCCTCCATGAGATAATGCGTTCGCCGAAGCAAATTCAGGCCGGTATAGTCTCGCGAGTCAAAATTATGTCCGGCATGGACATCGCGGAGCGCCGGCTTCCCCAAGATGGTCGCTTCGGCCTGGTCATCGATAAGCGGCCTATCGATTTTAGGGTGGCATCATTGCCGACTATATATGGAGAGCAGCTTATACTGCGAGTCCTTGAGAAAGAGAGCATCTCGATGAAACTAGACGACCTGGGCTTTCTTCCTGAAGACCTCGAGCGCTTCAAGGAGTCGTTTACCAAGCCTTACGGGGCGATTCTCATAACCGGCCCGACCGGGAGCGGAAAGACGACCACTCTCTATGGTGTCCTTAATCTTATTAACGGCGATGCGAGCAATCTCATCACCGTCGAAGACCCGGTCGAGTACCGGCTGCACGGCATCAATCAGGTACAGGTAAACGCCAAGACCGGTTTGACCTTCGCGAGCGCGCTCCGTTCGATTCTGCGCCAAGACCCGGATATCGTGATGATAGGAGAGATCAGGGATGAAGAGACGGCGATGATTGCGGTGGAATCGGCTCTCACGGGGCACCTGGTCCTATCGACGTTACATACAAACAGCGCGCCGGCGGCGCTTACCAGGCTTGTGGAGATGGGGATAGAGCCGTTTCTGGTTTCGTCCGCGGTAGACTGCATCGTCGCGCAGCGGCTCGCCCGGAAGCTTTGCGCAAAGTGTCGGGAGCAATTTGTCCCGACCGCGCTCGAACTGGAAGGCGCGGGTTACGTTATAGACGGGAACGAGCCGAAAGCCCTGTTTCGCGCAAAAGGCTGCAAGTCGTGCGGCGATACCGGCTATCACGGACGCATCGGATTGTATGAGGTTATGCGAATGTCGGAGACGATAAAGCGCCTGCTGGTAGGCGATGTAACCGCCGAGCAAATAGCGAAGGTTGCCGAAATGGAGGGCATGAGCACCTTACACCGGGACGGCCTGGCCAAGGTGAAATTAGGCTGGACTTCGATCGAAGAGGTCGAGCGCGTTACCATGAAATAGTCACTATCGGCGGAGGCCGTTATATGTTAGCTGAACACGCTGATGAGATGTTTCCAATTGAAGACACGGATAGGGTAGACCTAGCCGATTACAAGGTCAAGGGAGCGGCGCCCGCGGCCTTGCCCGAGATGTTCGCGCGGAGGTATAACGTCGTGCCTATCGATATCGAAGGCGAAGAGCTGACCGTGGCGGTAGAAGACGCGACCAACGTCGTTATCCTCGATGATTTGCACATGATAACAGGCTATCAGATTAAGGCGGTCGTCGCCGAGAAAAAAGAGATTTTAACCCTTATCAATCGGCTATATAAGGCTAGCGAAGCGGTTCAGAACGAGGCTTCCAGCTATTGGGCGCCGGCCGAAGTCGATGACCGGATAGGCAACCTGCGGGCGATCTCGGAAGAAGCGCCTATAATAAAGCTGGTCAACATGATAATAAATAAGGCGGTCAATGAGCGGGCCAGCGACATACACATCGAGCCGCACGAGCGGGATTTGCGCATCCGTTACCGGGTAGACGGTGTTTTGCACGAGGTAATGCGTTCGCCAAAGCACGTCCAAGCCGGACTCATTTCAAGGGTCAAGGTCATGGCCGGTCTCAATATCGCCGAAAATCGGGTACCGCAGGACGGCCATTGCGATTTGAGTGTCGGAGGAAAGGTCATCGACTTTCGTGTCGCTACGCTACCGACGATCTACGGCGAGCGTGTTGTACTGAGGATTCTTAGAAAAGACAGCATTCTTTTGAGCTTAGATGACCTTGGTTTCTTGCCGGAGAGCCTCGGCAAGTTCAAGGCCGCTTTCTCCAAACCCTATGGAGCCATTCTTGTTACCGGGCCGACCGGAAGCGGCAAGTCTACGACGCTTTATGGCGCGCTAAACGTCATCAACGATAGCGCAAAGAACATTATCACGGTAGAAGACCCGGTCGAATATCGCCTGCCCGGCATCAACCAGATACAGGTCAGCGGCAAGACCGGCATGACATTTTCGAAAGGGCTCAGGGCGATACTGCGGGCGTCTCCGGATATCGTGATGGTCGGCGAGATCCGGGATAGAGAGACAGCGCAAATAGCTATCGAGGCGGCTCTCACCGGTCACCTGGTACTATCTACGCTGCACACCAATGACGCGCCCGGTGCGGTGAGCCGGCTGAACGAGATGGGAATCGCCCCGTTTCTTACGGCTTCGGCCATACATTGCGTCCAAGCTCAACGTCTGGCGAGGCGTTTGTGTGCCGAATGTAAAGAGGAGTACACGGTCGCCGTCGACGTTCTCAAAAGGGTTGCGTTTCCGCTCGATGGCGACGACTCGCCGGTTCTTTATAGGCCGAAGGGCTGCCATAAATGCAATAACACCGGCTACAAAGGCCGAATCGGTATCTATGAGGTCATGCCGCTTAGCGACAATTTAAAGAGACTCTGCGTCGAGCGCGCAACGGCCGACGACATACGGCGCGTCGCAATCGACGAAGGGATGAAGACCCTGCGCCATGATGGTTTCGACAAAGTTAAGCTCGGCACTACGTCTCTCGAAGAAATACTCCGCGTAATCGTTTAGTGTGTTTTTCCCCGACTCAAGCACACCCGACCCGTCGCCGATATTGACTAAGATATAGAAGACACTCGATCGGGAGGTTCGGCATTGCTCGATATCAATGACCTTTTGACGCATGTACTGGAGAAGGACGCATCCGATTTACACATAACCGTCGGCGCCTCGCCCATGGTGAGGGTTTACGGCGATTTGGTCGCGCTCGATTATCCCGAGTTGACCCCCCAAGACGCAAAGGAACTCATATATAGCATACTCACCCAGGACCAGCGCGAGCAGCTTGAGCGAAACTGGGAATACGACTTCTCTTATTCTTTGACCGGGCATGCGCGGTTTAGGGTCAACACCTACTTTCAGCGCAACAGCGTCGGCGCGGCGTTTCGAATCATCCCGATGCAGATAAAGACCTTGGATGAGCTGGGGCTGCCGCAGTCGCTGGAGAATCTGGTGCGCAAGCCTCGGGGGTTGGTTCTAGTCACCGGTCCGACGGGAAGCGGTAAGTCGACGACCCTGGCAGCGCTCGTGAATATCGTCAATGAAACTCGTTCGTTTCACATCATAACCATCGAAGACCCGATAGAGTATCTCCACAAACATAAGAAATCAATGGTAAACCAGCGTGAGGTCGGAACCGACACTAAATCGTTTGCGACCGCGCTCAAATATGTCTTGCGCCAAGACCCCGACGTTATTCTCATCGGCGAGATGCGGGACATGGAGACGATATCGGCCGCGTTGACCGCCGCCGAGACCGGACACCTGGTCTTTGCGACACTCCATACGCAAGACGCACCGCAGACCATCGACCGAATCATCGACGTCTTTCCATCACACCAGCAGCAACAGATCAGGGTGCAGCTGGCCGGGACGCTCCAAGGCATTCTGTGCCAGCAACTATTACCGACACGTGACGGGCAAGCCAGGGTCGTAGCTTATGAATGCCTGGTGCCGACGCCGGCTGTGCGCAACATGATAAGGGAGGCGAAGACGCATCAGATCTGCAATGCGATGCAGACTGGTCATCAACACGGCATGATGACAATGGATTATTGTCTAGCCGACCTTTACCGGTGCGGCAAGATATCGTTCGAGATGGCGATGGTGAAAGCGACCGACCCGGCAGAGCTTAAACAACTTCTCGGCAAAGCCGCGTAAACAGAAGGAAGCAAAGATGGCGAACACTTTTGCGTACAAAGTAAGAGATAGTAAGGGAAATCTTCTGAAGGGCCAGATAGACGGCGATGGCGTGACTATGGTCGCGACTAAGTTGCGCCAGATGGGTTATGTCGTAATCGAACTCAAAGAGAAGGGCTTGGCTCAAAAAGAGATAAACCTTCCTTTTTCAAACCGGGTCAAACCGAAAGACCTTACCATCTTCAGCCGGCAGTTCGCCACGATGATAAACGCGGGCTTATCCCTTACGAGATGCCTCAACATTCTGGCCGAGCAGACCGAGAGCAAGGCCTTGAAGAAGGTAATCGCGAGTGTGCTGGAGGATGTCGAGCGAGGCAAGGCGCTCTCGGACGCCATGGCGAAACACACCTCGGCTTTTCCGCCGATATTTATCAATCTGGTTCGCGCCGGTGAAACCGGCGGTGTCCTCGACGAGGTGCTCCTGAGGGTTGCCGACCACTTTGAAAAAGAGGCTTCGATAAAGTCGAAAATTAAATCCGCGATGGCATATCCGGCTGCGATGTTTACATTCTCGATGGTGATAACGTTCGTTTTGATAACCTTCATCGTCCCGCTTTTTGTCGCGATGTTCGAGGATATGGGGGGCAATTTGCCTTTGCCGACGAAAGTGTTGCTCACGCTGAGTAATTTCATTCGCTCATCCTGGTTCATATTGATCCCGGCCGTAATCGCCGCGATCTATTTTTTGAGAGTCTACAGCAAGACCGAAAAGGGGAGGGAGAATATCGACAATTTAAAACTTCGCCTGCCGATTGCGGGTGTTTTGGTGCGCAAGATGTCGATATCGCGCTTTACTAGAACCTTCGGCACATTGCTATCGAGCGGTGTGCCTATTCTGGTCGCGCTCGATATTGTCGCTGAGAGTTCCGGGAATGCGATTGTATCCGCGGCGGTCAAAAGGACGCGGGTGAGCATCAAAGAGGGTGAGACGATAGCCAAGCCGCTTGCCGCGGATAAAGTCTTCCCACCGATGGTCGTTCAGATGATCGCGATAGGCGAGGAGACCGGCGCGCTCGACAGTATGTTGTCGAAGATAGCCGATTTTTACGACGAAGAGGTATCGAACATGGTCGATGCGCTGACTTCGATCATCGAGCCGTTGATGATTATCGTAATGGGTCTTATCATCGGCGGCATCATCGTCGCTCTCTATATGCCGATGTTCCAAATCATAACGCTTATCAAATAGAAAATGTTGTCAATATCTGGTAGATTATTTCAAATTAAGCTAAAGTAGGTTCTCTTTAGACCGATAAGTAACTTATATAACGGTCTTTTACAACGAAAAAGGCAAACCCGTCGTGAGGCGGGGACGCAAAGCCACGGGGCTCTCAGGAGTCGGCCGGGTTGCCGTACAAATCGAACTCTAATCATCAGGTACAGGCGGTGGCGCAATCATGCACACGCTGTGCCTTTTTCTTTGCTCAAAAAGATCGCCGCTTTTAAATCTCATAACAGGGAGGTGAATTGAATGAATATGTTCCGCAATGAGAGAGGTTTTACCCTCATCGAGTTGATGGTCGTAATCCTTATTATCGGTATTCTAGTAGCGATTGCCGTCCCGGTGTTTAACGCCGCCAGGGAGAGTGCCTACAAGTCTACTTGCCAGGCGAACTTAAGGACCATTGACGGCGCCGTCGAGACCTACAAGGCGAGCACTGGTAATGCTTATCCGACGGATAGCGCTACCATTCAGGCCGCTCTGGTTCCTAACTACATGAAGAAATGGCCGTCATGTCCGACAAACAACGGCGCTTATGGTGTCGCGGCAGGTGCCACGTCAACGCAAGCTCCCGTTATCACTTGTCCGAATGGTCACACTTATCCGTAAAAATCCTGTTAGGCCTCGTGCCTGCAGGTGGGGCGGCGAAAGCCGCCCTTATTTTTTTTGCGTTCCCGCCGATATTAAAGAGAGCATTCGCTATAGGAGACGGACTTGATAGGCAACTTAGATGTCGAAGAGAAAAAGCCAAAATCGCAACTATCGGCGGAGGTTCTGGACAGAGCAATCGTGTTTCTCTTATATGGAACCGTCTTTCTCGTGCCGCTCGCGGTATTTCCCTGGACCCTGGACCAATCACTTGCCATAAAATACCTCATCCTCAAAGCGGGCACATTATTGGCCGTCGCGTTCTATGCGTGCCGTGTAGTTCTCTATGGGGTTAAGCTTAGGGCTTCGGGGATTGAGTGGCCGCTAGCTCTATTCTTATTTTTAATCCTGTTATCTACATGGTCGTCGATACACTTGCCTACAAGCTTGGAGGGGGCGTTCCAGCGATATGACGGGCTTTACAGCCAGCTCATATATTTTGCCTTATTCTTCCTAGCGGTACAGTATCTGGCGGAGGACGAGCGGCGCGAGACTTTTCTTGCGCTCTTCGTTTTTTCGGCGTCCGTCGTGTCGCTCTACGGAATACTCCAACAGTTCGGCATCGACCCGACGCCATGGGGATACATCGCGTTCGACACATCGAGGAGCTTTTCCACGTTCGGTAATCCGGTACTGCTCGGCGCGTATCTTAGCATAACGTTCTTTATCGCACTCGGGTTGCTCTATAGCAGCGAGCAAGTCATTGAAAAGACGGCGTACGCGTTCGCGACCGCGTTAATGGCCCTGTGTGTTGTCCTGACGATGGGCCGCGCCTTGTGGGTCGCGGTACTGGTCGGACTTTTGGTATTCACGACCTTGCGTTCGAAGGGCTTAAGGAAATCTTGTGTGACATGGCGGTCGGCGGTAGGACCGGCGGTCTTGACCCTGGCGACCGTGGTTCCGGCGATTTTTATTGTCGGCATACCGGTCTTCTCTTCTCGGGTGGCGTCGATGGCTGAAACCGGCGGCAGTTTAGGTAGCCGGTTGTCGATGTGGCGGAGCGCGCTTGCCATGATAGCCGACCGACCGTTTCTCGGCTACGGCCCGGATTCCGTTGGTCTGGTCTTTCCTCGCTACGAAACAGCTGAGCTGGCTCGAATCGCGCCGATCGATATCCAAACCAACGTTCACAACGCCTTCCTGCAGATCGCTGTGACACTCGGTCTTCCAGCTCTACTATTGTTCTCGCTTATACTTACAGTATTTACGCTTAAGACGCTAAATAAAATACGGTCGGATGGGAAGGTCTCGCCGATACCGGCCGGCTTGTTCGCCGGCACCGCGGCATTTGTCATCCAGAGCGCCACCGGAATTACCGGCATTGCGACCTCGCCCTATCTATGGCTCGGCATGGGCGCGCTCTCCGCCTCGTGGTCGGAGGAGCGGCTCACGATTAAGCCTCCACCCGTACTCATACGCTTTGCCGCCGTCGCCGTTATCGCACTCTCTCTCTTTGTGGGGTTAAATAGCGCCGTTAAGCCGTTCTTGAGCGATATCGCCCTCGGGCAGGCACGACTGGCTGAGGGCGCGGGCGGTTTCGATGAGGCAAAGGCATTATATAAATCGGCCATAACGCACAATAGCGACGACGTGAAAGCCTATCGTGAGCTGGGGATAGCATTGGCGGACGCAGGCCATCTATCTAAAGACCATGCAACTTGGTCTGAGGGAGTCTCGTTCTTAATCGAAGCGTCACGCCTGTCGCCGAACGACCACGAAGCCCAGATGTTTTTGGGCCAGGCTTATCTCTACGGGGCCCGGGCCTTCGACGCTCGACATTACTATCCGGCCGAACGATATTTAAAGAAGGCGGTCGGCTTGCGACCTTTTTCATATGCGGCCAATACGATGCTCGCGGTAGCCTATATCGAAACGGGGAGAAACGATCGGGCTAGGGATAGCTTGGAAATCGCCCTAAGCATCAATCCAAACGACCCTCAAGCCCACTATTATATGGGACGATATCATGAAGAAGCGGGCAGTACCGGTAAGGCCATACTCGAATACCGAGCCGCGCTAATTCTCGACAGCCGGCACGAGAGGGCAAAAATCGCGCATGAAAGGTTGACTAGGGATGAAAAATAATACTTCAGCTAGAAAGCTTGTTGCTCTAGGAATGTCGATGCTTCTCATCGCAGTCGCATCTTATGTAAGCTACCGTTATGTAAGCGCTGCCGATATGTACGCTAAAGCGATACATGAGTTAGAAGAAGGGAATCTATCCGATGCTGAAGAAGGTCTTGAGAAGGCTATTCGGCTCAACCCTTGGCACGCGGATGCCCACTACGAACTGGCAACGGTATTCAAGAAGATGAATAAGAAAAAGGACGCCCATGGGCATATGTCGCGCGCCATTGCCTTGAACGGCAAAAATCCCGACTATCACCTGGGAATCGGGTTTCTTTACTTCAATGACCTCGGCGATAAAGATAAGGCGAGAAACCATTTTGAGCGGGCGTTCATTTTGGATAAGAGTAATTACTCGGCGTCTTATATGTTGGCGATAGTCAGTGAGGGTGAGGGAGACCTGAGCAAGGCGATTTACTTTTATAAAAAAGCGATTAATCTCGACCCGGACCTGACAATGGCGCACAAACAGCTGGCCGCTCTATATGATGCGAAAGGCATGGAGGAGCAGGCGAAGGCATGCTGGAATAATGTCATGGAAATCAACCCGGACGATAAAGACGCGCGGAACTATTTCAAGAACGACTAAAAGGCTGGATTTATGGAACACCTTTACGGCTTTGTATTCTTCATATTCGGGCTTGTCATCGGCAGTTTCTTGAACGTATGCGCCTATCGTATTCCTAAAAGCGAGTCCATAGCGTACCCGCCTTCTCATTGCCCGTCGTGTGGTAGCGATGTGAGGCCTATCGATAATATACCGGTGCTAAGTTATATATTGCTCGGAGGGCGCTGCGGGAGCTGCCGGGAGAGAATAAGCCCGAAATACCCTATAATTGAGCTTTTGACAGGCTTGTTGTGGGTTTCCTCCTATTACCGCTTCGGTTTGGGCATGGAATTGCCATACGCGCTCTTTTTCATTACTACGCTCATATTGCTGTCGGCTATTGATTTCGATACGAAGACGATACCGAACAAAATATTGTTGCCGGCGACGGCGTTTAGCGTTCTGTTGCTGTTGCCGTATTTTACAGGCCTAACGACCCCTCCGATAGTCGCGGGGATGGACGCGACCGATGCGGCAATCGGATTTCTGGCCGGCGGCGGCTTTCTTTATGCTGTGGCCATGTTGGCGCCGCTTATCTTTAAGAAAGAGGCGATGGGCGGCGGAGACATTAAGCTCGCCGCGTTCATCGGTTTGTATCTGGGAGGGTATGTGATGCTCGCGCTGT
This sequence comes from Actinomycetota bacterium, assembly GCA_018333515.1. Classification (NCBI taxonomy): domain Bacteria; kingdom Bacillati; phylum Actinomycetota; species Actinomycetota bacterium. The sequence goes on along the minus strand of JAGXSZ010000005.1, from coordinate 133,026 downwards.
TTATCGGTTTCTTTTTAGGTGCGGTCGTCGGTGTTGTTTTGATCTCAAGGAATAGGGAGCGCTCGCAGGAGATGATTCCGTTTGGACCGTTCTTGGCGGGGGGCTCGGTTATCACGCTCTTTTTCGGTCCGCGGATTTGGCATGCCTATCTGTCATTTTCCGGACTGCTGTAGCCTCGACTCGCCTCAGCCGTTCTTCAAGGGTAATGCTTGGGTGTAGATTTCGCTTTGCTTGGGAGAAATGCCCCGGACAAAGACCTTAAGAATAATCGCTGGTAAACCGATACACATAGTATCGAAAAAGGGGAGAGGTATGCTTTTTTACAGCCGCTCGATTCATAAGCTGCGCGAAGAGCGAGCCTTTGGGATTATCGAAGCTCTGATGGCTTTAGTAATCATGTCATTAGTGCTCGTAGCGCTGCTCGGGCTTTTAACCGTTAGCGTTAAGGCGGTCTCCGGCAGCAAGCTATCGACGTTGGCTAACCAGTTGCTGAACGAGTCGATTGAAGAGATTAGGTCGGTTCCGTATGATTCGGTCGTTCCCGGTGTGACTGAGGAGACCCGGACGGTACTGGGTTACGATTTAGGGGTGCGCAAGGAGATATCTTGGGTGGATGACGCCGCCGACATGACAGGCTCGAACGACACCAACAATAATCCCAATGATTATAAGCAGGTAGTCATAACCGTAAGTTGGCTTGAGAGCGACGGCCTTAAATCGATAAGCGCGGCAACGTTTGTCAGGAGTACCCCGAACAAGACGCAGCCGCCGACCGTGAACTTTGTGATTGGCGAGAATGATTACAACGCTACACCGCCGAGCGGCACGGTATTTGGGCTTGACGCGGGTTATGCCTTATACAATGCGCTGTATGAGCAGTGGTTTAATAATGGAACGATTCCACTTAAAGCAACGGGCACCGACCCCGACGCGGACCTCGTCTCGATGCGCTTTTATGTGAGCGGTATCACGCCCGTGGGCGGCCTTTACGGGTTTGACCCCGTAGCGAGCTATACGAACTCCCCGACGTGCAGGTGGCCCAGGATTGAGGATGCCGCCCTTTGGCCCGAGGGGGCGCACGAGGTAGTTGTCGAGGTTTGGGATGCTCAGGGTGGAAGGGACGCGAAGAGCATATTCTGGTATATAGACCGGGTTTGCCCATATTGGAAAGATCTAGAACCCGCGAACCTGGCGGCGACAGCGCTCAGCCAGAGCGCCATACAGCTCTCTTGGCGGAAGGCTTGGGACGGCAACGAGCAGGTAAATCGTTATAAAATCTATAGAAAAGCGCCCGGGGAAGGAAGTTTTTCCGTGCTCGTTCCAAACCACAATAATTCAACCCCAAGTTATCAAGACCAAGGGTTGTCGGAGTGGAAAACCTATTCTTATTACATCAGCGCGCTTAGCGTCGGCGGTCGTGAGTCGACGACGACGAGCAGTATCGCCTCCGCGACCACCTGGTTTTCGATTACCGGCCATCCAGTTAAGGAACAGGGAAAACACAAAGTGGACATCAGTTGGAACCCGCCGCCGGCCGGCGTCACGGTCCACCGTTACGATATTTATAGAAACGGTACGATGATAGGTTACGCGGTAGGTAACTTGACCAGCTATAAAGACGATAATAACGGAGCCGGACTCGCGAGGACGACTCCGTATGACTACAAGGTCAGGGCTATCGATAATAGCGGCCAGGAAATCAACCAGAGCATCTCGGTCTCTGTCGTTACCGGTAATTGATTATGTTTTTCGAGTTTATGGATACGCTAAGAAACGAAGACGGGTTGACCCTCATAGAGCTTATGGTCTATGGGGTTTTGCTGTTGGTCATTTTGAGCGGCGCCTACATGATGTACGACGCGTCGGCGAATATATATATTACCGCGAACGGCCAGGCCGAAGCTCAGGGCAAGGGTCGCATCGCGCAGACATCGCTGGCAAAGCATCTGCGAATGACCGAGAGTTTCCAGCAGGCCGGAGATTATGCCGTGAACCTGAGAGCCGACATCAACGACGATAATCTTTGGGACAAAATCGAATACTATGCGGTCAATGATGCTTTGTATCGCCGAATAAATGATGGAACACCGATCGTGATTATGAAGGGGCTCAGGAATGAGGCGCTGTCGATGCCTATCTTCAACTATTTCGATATGAATGGGGCATCGCTGTCGACAGATACGGCATCACGCATTACTAAGACACACAAAGTCGAGATACGACTGATAATCGACGCGGACCCGAATAGACCGCCGGAGCCGTATGTCTTGCAAACCAGGGTCGCCTTAAGAAACAAGGAGTAGGGGAATCATATGTCGAAGGGATTGTTCGAAGACGAACGGGGTATCGCGCTCCTTACGGTAATCGGCGTTATGCTCATCGTTACCATATTGAGTTTCGGGGTTATTACCATTGCTAAAAGTGACCTCGTTCTGTCGGAACGCGACGAGGAGTATACGGAAGCACTCCATATCGCGGAAGCCGGCATACAAAAGGCGCTGTGGCAGCTCGAGCAGCTTGGAAGCACAATGCAGCCTCGGACTTTTGCGATTAACGTTGGAAGTGGCGTAGCTGAAGTCAATGCAGTTCAGGACGGCACAAACCAGTGGTATTGGACAATAGAATCCACCGGCACGAGCGGCCAGATGAAACGAAAAATCAAGGTCAGCGTCTTTAATTTCTCTTTGTGGAACATGAACATGGGTCTAGGGGAAGCCAATTCGATGGCCTCGGGCGGCAACGGAATTCTCGGCACGACCTCGATCGACGGACCGTTTTACGTTCGCGGCAACGTTGAGCTTTCGGGCAGTTCCGAGATTACCGGCGGCCCATTATTTATCAAGACAGGTACACTGAGGTTTATGAATGCCGCTTCCACGCTTGGGACGCTCAGCAAGCCGGTTGCCGCATACATCGAGCCGGCCGACGGAAATGAGGACATAGTCGACAGGCATGGCAATTCGCTCGAGCCCGGGCATCCGCAAGTCAATGTGAGTCAGCTTTCGAACCAGGTCCCCGATATAAAGATACCGCCGCTCGAGTCCCTTACCGCTTACAGGACGCGGGCGGCGTCTGAGTCTGAAGAGACGTGCACAGCATATCCGGGGATTATCTCGACGCAATCGAGCGTCAGCGGGTATAAAGTGCTCGATAACGACACAAATCTGGAGAGCGGGACATTGAGTTCCCGACCGATGTACTATATCGATAGCACGATAAACGACTTTGGCGTGCCGGGCGGCGAATTCGCATGGGATAAAACAAATAAACGGCTCTATGTCGACGGCACGATTTTTGTCGACGGCAATCTGACGATCGGGGATTCGGCGAACTCCGAGATATCGTATTACGGACGGGGCACCATAGTTGTCAATGGCGAGATTTTTGTAAAAGGGATGTTGAGGCCCCCGTTCCATAACGGCTCATATGACATGGACGGCTTACATGTGCTTGGTTTAGTAACGGCCGAGACCATATATATCGATATCTCAGGCTCCAACGCAGCCCCGACCCGGAGTGTTCCCGATATCACCGGCGCCTTTTTCGCCACCAAGAAGGTTAAGATATCCTCGAACAATACCTCGTTTGTCGGGAGTATGTTAGCGGGTATGTTGGATTTCGCCGACGGGACCAATAACAGCCACCTTTACACCCACGCGGCCTTGCCGAGCTTTTTGCCGCCGTCACTTCCGGGAAGTGGGGGATTTCTTACCATGACCGCATCCTGGCGGGAAGTGCAGTAACGCCTGCGCCCATAATCTAGCGGTCGGCGCCCGCCCTCTCAAATCACCTGATAAGAGTCGATAAAGAACTCTCCAAGCACTAAAGTATTATCGACGCTAACCGATGTAATAACAGATAGATGCGTTGGGCTTATAGCTCGCGTCTATTCGCCCCGCACCGGTTGTTGAACCGAATATGCAAGTGATGAGCTTTAGACGCAGGAGGATATTTTGGGACTCTTTGGCCTTGGTAATGGGGCCGCTCCTATCGGCCTGGATATTGGCAGCACTAGTTTTCGTGTGGCCCAATTAAAAGCGGCCGCGGACAAACCCATCCTCATCGAGTACGCGAATGCGAAGACCCCAAAAGGATTGATAACCGAGGGTGAGATTAGCGACGTTGAGGGTGTCGCTAAGGAGCTTGCCTCACTTTGGCGTTTCCATAAAATTGTCGAGAAACGCGTTGTCGTGGGCGTTGCGAATCAAAAGGTCGTAGTCCGCGTCGTAGAGATGCCGGTAATGACCGAAGCAGAGTTGAGAAGCGCTATCCGGTACCAGGTGAGCGATTATATACCGATTCCGGCCGATGAGGCCATCATCGATTTTCAAATACTCTCGGAATATAGCAAAGACTCGCACGAGCGGGTAATGGATGTGCTGCTGGTCGCGGCGCGCAAAGACATGATAGAAACGACAGTGGCGGCGGTCGAGGGAGCGGGACTGAAGCCGGTCGTCGTCGATGTTTCGTCGCTTGCGTTTGCGCGGGTGGTGATGGGTGATACGGCCAAGCCATTACTGTTGGAAGATGATAAACCGGCGGGCGCGACCGCTTTGGTCAATGTGAGCGCCACCTTGTCCGACATAGTCGTTGTCGAAGATAACGCGCCGCGTTTTACCAGGATAAGCAGTATCGGCGGCAGTACCTTTACGGAAGCGCTTGTCGAACAGCTCGGAATGAGCCTAGATGAAGCGGCGGACCTTAGAGTACGCATAGGTCTGCCCTCCGCGGATACCGACGAAGCTCCCGCACCGATAGACGCGGATATCAAGGAGTACGCGGAAGCGGTCCAGAACGTCCTCGAGCAGGAGATGGTCAAGTTTATCGCGGAGATTCGCAGGTCGCTCGATTATTATCTCGTCCAAGCGAACAGGGCCAAAAGTATAGACAAAATAATCGTCACCGGAGGCGGCGCCAAGCTCAAGAATTTTTTAGAATACCTCAAGCAAAACCTCCAAATCGAGGTTGAGCTAGGCAGGCCGCTCCAGTATTTTCAAATCAACAAGAACAGCCTTATCGCTAAGGTCGAGGAGGAAGAACTCTCGATGGCGACATGCCTTGGGCTGGCAATGCGAGGTTTAGATCGATGATGGTTGTCAGAATAAACCTCTTACCTGATGAGATAAGGGATAAGAGGCGTGCTGAAAAGTTTATTCTAGCGGGCTTGGTCGGCATGGTCGCTCTCGCGGCCTGCCTGGCCGGTGTCTTCTTGTATAACGTTTGGCGAATAGGCAACGCGGAGAAAGACCTCGCGCTCATATCGGACCAGGTGGTTAAGATGGAGAGCGCCATCCGGGATCTGCGCGTGTACGAGGCGAGGTTGACCGAGGTTCAGAGGAAGAAAGATATCGTGGAAAAAGCGCTTGCCGACAGGATTTTGTGGTCTAAACTGTTGGAAGAACTTATGATACTTACGCCGAACGATTTGAGTTTGGCGACTCTTTCGGGCAACGAGGATGGCGTGACTTTCTCCGGAGAGATTCAAGACCCGCTAGACGCCCCTGATTCCGGCCACAAGCCGGTCGCGAAGTGGTTGATCCGTCTCGGTGAGTTAAGACTCCAACCCGACGTATGGTTGAGTTCATCCGATAAACAAGAGAAAAGGATACTCTTTAGCAATACTATGAAGTTCAAGAAAGCGCCAATGGCGCCCGCCCCGCCCAATCCTTCCGGGACGTGATATGTTGGATAAGTTAGCGTTGAAAAAGCAGATAATTATACTGGCCGCAATCGTAGCGCTTATGTTCGTGCTCTTCTACATGTTTGGCTGGAGCCCGCAGGTTTCTAAGCTGGACCAGCTCAGCAAGGAGAAGACCGAGCAAGAGCAGAGGTTGCAGGCCGCAAAGAACACTCTTTCGATGCTCGAAGAGGTCAAAAGGAATGCGGCCAATGCTGAAATCGAGTACATCAAGATGTCGAATCGAATGCCGTCGAGCCCGGAATTGCCTTCGCTCATAGTCGAGATGCAAAATATCTCGAACGACGCCGGCGTCGAGTTGGTCTCGATTAGCCCCGGTGAACCATCGTCTATCGGTGAGTATAACGAGATGAAGATATCCGCTGTTGTGAACGGCAGCTATGTGGCGTTGATTGATTTCTTGAGACGCGTGGAAAAAGCGCCGCGTGCCTTCAGGGTCGACAATATAAACATCAAAACAGAGCGGTATCCGGATTTAAATATGACCGCGTCGATCTGCGCATTTACCGTAGGTGAAGGGATATCGGCGCCCCCGCCCCCGCCGCCGGCGCAAAATGCGCCGGTGCAATAGAAGGTTGGGACTGAATGGGAATCAAAGACAAGTTTTCCGGGATTGAAATGAAGAATGCGCTTAGTACGTCGAAGGGCAAGGGAATTGCCTTCGGCTTACTGCTGGTCGTATTATCGATGGTCGTCTTGGTCATCATAACTTTTGCGCTTCCAAAACCGGGCAACCTCGCGGTACGGGCCCCAAACGCCGCCGTTCCGCAACCGGCGCCCCCGCCCCCGCCGTCCGAGCGGACTACCGAGACGGTAGCGGAAGAGGAAACCGTCAGCACCAACTATGACCTATTTGAATATAAAGACCCCTTTAAGCCGCTGGTCGAGGAGATTGAGGTGCCGATAGGATTGCCGAGCGGCACCGAAGACGGGACCGGCGAAGGCGTGTCGCTTGCGTCACTTGCGCTCGTCGACGTTGTCGAGCAGGACGGCGCACGCTTTGCGATTGTCACGTTTGACGGCGTGGAATACACTGTTGGAAGCGGGGAGCGGGTCGCAGGCTCTTCTTTCATGGTCGAGGATATCGGTGAGGGAAGTATTACGGTTCTTTACGGTGATGACAGGTTTACGCTCCAACTCGGGCAAGAGATAGTCAAGTAATCGTCTTACTAAAAGAGCTGTAAAGCGGTTTTATTGACGGCGCTCCGGAAGGGGCTTCGCCTTATCGATTGATTACTCCGCATCGCAACGCCGCCACTTAACTACTTCACGGCTATTAGTTATACTTATTTAAAAAGATGAGCGAGGAATCATAAGTGTTGAGATATGTTACCGCCGGTGAATCACATGGGCCGGCGCTTGTCGCGATAGTCGAAGGGCTTCCGGCGGGTGTTGAAATAAGAAAAGAATCTATCGATGCGGAGTTGGCCCGCCGGCAATTAGGTTTTGGCAGGGGCGGCCGGATGGCGATAGAAAAGGACGTGGCCGAGATTTTGAGCGGCGTCCGGTTCGGCTTGTCGCTCGGCTCGCCGATAGCGCTCAAGATTGACAACCGCGACCGGGCCAACTGGACGACGACGATGTCGATAGGGCCGGTCGATATGGATGTCGAAGATGAAAGGGTAACTCAGCCTCGTCCCGGGCATGCCGATTTGAGCGGTGTCCTTAAGACCGGGCAGGGCGATATCCGCAACATATTAGAGCGTTCGAGCGCGCGAGAGACGGCCGCGAGGGTGGCCGCCGGGGCTATCGCCAAAATATTTTTGCGCGAATTCGGAATAGACGTTCTTAGCCACGTCGTTTCGATTGGCGAGGTGGCGGCGACCATAAACGAGCTGCCCGAGCCTGGGGATCTCGCGAGCATAGATGAATCGCCGGCGCGTTGCGTCGACGCCGGCGCGGAGGCGCGGATGGTCGCGCTCATCGAGGACGCGAAGAGAACCAAGGATACCGTTGGCGGTGTTTTTGAAGTGCTCGTATACGGCTGTCCTCCCGGATTGGGCGGATATGCCTCCTGGGAAGAGCGGCTGGACGCGAGGTTGGCGCGCGCGCTCATGGGCGTCCAAGCGATAAAGGGTGTCGAGATTGGCGAGGGTTTTGAGCTTGCGCAAAAGCGAGGTTCCCAAGCCCACGATGAAATATTTTATGAGCCTGAACGCGGCTATTATAGGAAGACCAACCGCGCGGGCGGTATCGAGGGCGGCATGACCAACGGCGGCGTCGTCATCGCCAGGGCGGCGATGAAGCCGATTCCAACCCTGATGCAGCCGCTTAAGACGGTCGATATCGTCTCGAAAGAGGCGGTCGACGCGGTTAAGGAGCGCTCGGATGTCTGCGCGGTCCCGGCGGCGGCCGTTATCGGTGAAGCCGTGGTCGCGTTCGAAATCGCCGAAGCGCTGTTGCGGAAATTCGGTGGAGACGCGCTCATCGATACCAAGGCGGCCTATACACACTATTTGAAGAGGTTGAAGAGTTGACGACCATCGCGCTCGTCGGTTTTATGGGGTCGGGAAAGACCACGATCGGGCGAAATTTAGCGAGAAGAACCGGCTACCGGTTTGTCGATATCGATAGCGTTGTAGAAGACAGGGCTGGTAGAAGCATCGCCGAGGTCTTCGAGGCCGAAGGCGAAGCGGCATTTCGCGGAAGCGAAGCCGAGGTGCTGGCGGAGTTTTTGGGTGAAGACAGGGTCGTCCTCTCATGCGGCGGCGGCGTCGTCATATCCGAGGCGAATAGGAAACGGCTGAAAAACGCGGCGACGGTCGTATATTTGAAGACGGAACCGTCGGAGATATTGAAGCGGGTCGGTGATACGGGGGACAAGAGACCGCTATTAAGAGCGGATGACCCGTTAACCGAGATAGAACGCCTCTTAGCCGGACGGGAGCCGTTCTACACGGAAGTGGCGGACGTGACCGTTGAGACAACGGATAAGGAGATCGACGCGGTCGTTGACGAGATTCTAAATGAGTTCGAGGTGCGGGGATTGGCAATTGATTAAAAACGTGGTCGACGTCACTCTCGGCGACAGAAGTTATAAGATATATATCGGCGATCGGATATTGCACGGTATCGCCGAGACGATAAAAGAGAGATGCGGGCCCGTAAGGGCGGCGCTCGTTACCAACGCTAAGGTTTGGGATTTCTACGGCTCACAGGTCGTAGAGGCGCTCGATGTCGAGGGCATCGGTTATGAGCTTATTCTGGTACCCGATGGAGAACAGGCCAAGTCCTTGAGCGTGGCCGAGAAGGTATATGGCGAGTTAATCGAGAAGGGGTTCGAGCGCAAGGACGCGATAATAGCGCTCGGCGGCGGCGTCGTCGGAGACCTCGCGGGGTTCGTCGCTTCTACGTATGAGCGCGGGATTGCATATGTTCAAGTGCCGACCACGCTTTTAGCGCAGGTAGATAGTAGTGTGGGTGGGAAGGTTGCCGTAAACCACCCGCTCGGTAAGAACATGATAGGCACGTTCTATCAGCCCTCTCTCGTCTATATCGACGTTGCCACACTGGGCACGCTCTCCGAGCGGGATTACGCGTGCGGAATGGCTGAAGTAATCAAATACGCGTTCATAAAGGGTGAACCGCTCTTGAGTTTGCTGCGGGCGCGAAAGGATGAGATTGAAGCGCGGGAAGTCGATGTGTTATCACAGATTGTTATGATGAGCTGCTCGATTAAGGCGGAGATCGTCGAAGCGGACGAACGGGATTTGGGTATGCGGGCGGTCTTGAACTACGGTCACACGCTGGGTCACGCCATAGAATCGGTCAGTGGGTACCGGTACAACCATGGTGAGGCCGTAGCTATCGGCATGGTCTTCGCCGCCGAGTTGAGCGAACGCTTGGGCTTGTTGGAAAAGAAAGACGTGGAGCTGCACAGGCGGATCATCGACCTGTACGCGCTTCCCACCTCGATGCATGCGTCGAGCATAGATGAGTTTATGAAAGTCATGGAGAGAGACAAAAAGCGGTCGATGGGCGGGCATGTATTCATCCTGCTGGACGGGGTAGGCAATCCCGTTGTTCGCAGGGTAGACGATAATGATTTGATTGCGGCGCTCGAAGGATTTCTGAAGGAGGGGTAAGAATGGGTCGCATACTGGTGATTCACGGTCCCAACCTTAATATGTTGGGCACCAGAGAGACCGGTCTCTACGGGGAAAACACCCTTGAAGCGATAGATCGGATGATAGCGGCGGAGGCCGCCAAGGAAGGGCTGGAGGCGGAATTCTTCCAGTCGAACCATGAGGGCGCGATAATCGACCGCGTGCAGCAGGCGGACGCCGGCGGGTTCGATTGTATCATCATAAACCCGGGAGCCTTCACGCACTATTCCATCGCCATCAGGGATGCTATCGCGGGTATCGCCATACCGGTCATAGAGGTCCATATTACCAACATATACACGCGCGAAGAGTTTAGGCATAAATCCGTGATAGCGCCGGTGGTCGTCGGCCAGATTTCCGGATTTGGCGCGCATAGCTATGTCGTGGCGGTGAGGGCGGCGGCGGAGCTGGTCGAGTAAGAGGTCGCGACGGCCCCATGCGGGCGACCCTTTATGGTTAGACTCTATCCGAACAGGGTCTGTCGCATCGCGGATGACGGGGGATTTGGGATAAACTACAGCGAACGTCTTAACAAACTTAGAGAACGCATTAGAGCGGCTGAGATCGACGTCTTACTCGTCAGTGAGCCGCATAATATTTTCTATCTAAGCGGTTGCGCGGGCGGGATGACCGGCGCGAGGGTGCGCCTTATCGTAGACAGTCAAAAATCAACGCTCATCATAGACCACCGCTATTATGACGAAGCGCTCAAGTCGGCGAATGCCGATGAGATTGCGCCCTGGGCCAAACCGTCGATGGAAGAGATAGTGGCGGTTGCCCGACAAAACGGGGCGAAAAGGGCGGGCTTCGAGGCTACGCACGTTACTGTTAGACAATTCGAGCGGCTGGTCGAGGAGTTTGGAGAGGTTCAATTGGTCGGTCTCTCTAACCTGGTCGAACCTTTACGTGAAGTAAAAGACGAGTATGAGATTGCTAACATCGCCGCCGCCGCGGCTCTCGCGGATCGCGCCTTCGACCATATCATCGATTTTATAAAACCGGGCACGAGCGAGCGAGACATCGCGATCGAGCTAGACTATTTTATGTTGAGAAACGGTGCGCGGAAGCCGAGTTTCGAGACGATAGTCGCTTCGGGTGCGAATTCGGCGATACCGCATGCCGTGCCCTCAGAGAAAAGAATCGAGCCGGGTGATTTCGTAAAACTCGATTTCGGCGCGGTTATCGAGGGCTATCACTCCGATATGACGCGAACGGTCGTTGTGGGCGAGGCTAGTAGCCGCAAACGCGAGATATATGAAAAAGTAAGAGAAGCCCAGCTCGCCGCGCTGGCGGCGGTCGCCCCCGACAAAAGCGGCGAAGAGATAGACGCCGCGGGCAGGCGCATTATCGCCGAGGCCGGCCTCGGCGAGTATTTTACGCATAACGTAGGTCATGGCGTCGGACTTAATGTCCATGAGTCGCCGGTGCTGGGCGCGGGGAGCAAGAGTTTGTTGAAGCCGCAGATGGTCGTTACGGTGGAGCCGGGAATATATATAAGCGGCTTCGGAGGCGTCCGTATAGAAGACCTTGTCGTCGTGACCGAGACAGGCAATAAAATATTGACGCACTCGACGAAAGAGCTGCTGGAGTTGTAGAATTACTAGGAAAAAGGGATTTTGGGCGGAGGCGATACGGAGGTTTTAATGATTTCGACGAATGAGTTTAAGAACGGGATGACCATCTATGTAGACGGTGTTCTCTATCAGATTGTTGATTTTCAACATGTCAAACCGGGTAAGGGCGGGGCGTTCGTTCGCACGAAACTAAAGAATTTCAAGACCGGCGCTGTGGTGGACAGAACATTCAGGGCCGGCGAGAAATTTGACCAAGCCGTCGTGAACAGACGCTCCATGCAATATCTCTACAACGACGGCAGCGAATATATGTTTATGGACACCGAAACTTATGAGCAGATAGGTCTGCCGGCGGCGTTTCTAAGTAGTGAGACGAACTTTCTAAAAGAAAACATGAATGTTCTTATCGCAATGCATGAGGGGCAAGCGATAGCCATAGAGTTGCCGATAACCGTGGAGCTTGAGGTAACGGAGACCGATCCCGGCTTGAAGGGTGACACCGCGAGCGGCGCCACTAAGCCCGCCACGCTCGAAACGGGCGCGCTCGTGCAGGTACCGCTTTTTATTAAGATAGGCGACATAGTCAAGGTCGACACCAGAACAGGCGACTACATCACCAGAGCCTAGCCGGGCTGTTCTGTTACGCGTGCCTATTAGCCGGGTTTAACGGAGTGACGAGGAGCGTCATTCGATATCAGGCGAACGCGTATACATAAATTGAGCAAAATCTTCACCGCTGGGTGAAAATAGAGTATAATAACATAGATTAAATACAGGTGATACCCCGTTCTGAAAGCTGGACGGGGTATATTGTAACTCGGAGTGTGTTACAATACCTGAACAAGGGATTGCGGTCTCCGGAGAAGCCGGGTGCGAAGGGGAATCCGTGTCGGCGCCGGAACGCGCGCGAGGCGGCAAAACTTATTTCGCAACACGGTTCGGATGCTGAAGACCGAGCGATTTAATGATGTTAAAGGCCGTTATTCGAGTGAGATAACGGTTTCGAGGTTGGATCTAACCGCAGCATACCAAAGCGCTATTTAAGGTTGTTCAACGAGCGTTTCGCCGCAACGGCCAATCGAGCGCACCCTCCTATAGTGCTTGATTGCGGAGTATGGAAGGTAAAAATTGTCAACGATGAAGTGGGTGTTGTATGAAGAATAGGCCGGTCAAGATAACCGATACGACATTACGCGATGCGCACCAGTCACTTTGGGCGACTCGTATGCGTACCGACGATATGCTAAGGGTTTTGGAACATCACGACCGCATCGGCTATTATTCGCTGGAAGTTTGGGGCGGCGCCACGTTCGACGCGACACTCCGTTTTCTAGATGAGAATCCCTGGGACAGGTTGAGGGTCATCAAGAAGCACGCCCCCCGCACCCCGCTGCAGATGTTGTTGCGAGGGCAGAATCTCGTCGGATATCGTCAGTATCCCGACGATATCGTGCGCCGGTTCATCCATGCGTCGGCCAAGAACGGCATGGATATCTTTAGGTGCTTCGACGCGCTCAACGATACGAGGAACCTGAAGGTATCGATAGAAGCGGTCAAAGAAGCGGGCGCCCACGCTCAGGGCGCAGTCTGTTACACAATAAGCCCCGTCCACACGTTGGAGCACTACATAGAAACCGCGATCGAGCTGGTGGAGATGGGTGTCGACTCGATTTGTATCAAGGATATGGCGGCGCTGCTTACCCCCTACAGGACGCAAAAACTAATAGAGCGCCTGCGCAGGGAGGTCGAGGTGCCGATCGATTTACACTGCCATTACATCGGCGGTATGGCACCGATGAATTACCTGAAAGCAATCGAAGCCGGTGTGGATATAATCGATACGGCGACTGTGCCTCTCGCATTCGGCAACTCACAGCCGGCGGTCGAGATGATTGTGGCCGCGCTCAAAGATACGCCGTATGACACCGGCTTTGACCTGGACGAGCTTTTCCATATCGCGAAATACTGGGAGGACATTAGAGTTAAGCGGGGCTTCCAGAGAGGAGTGACGTCGCTCGCGAATATGCAGGTCTTTGCGCACCAGGTTCCCGGCGGCATGATATCGAACCTCGAAAGCCAGCTTGAGCAACAAAAATCGGCGGACCGGCTCGACGAGGTGCTCGAGGAGATTCCTAAAGTACGCGCCGAGGTGGGGTACCCGCCGCTGGTGACGCCGATGAGCCAGATCGTCGGTACGCAAGCCGTACTAAATGTTCTCACCGGAAAACGCTGGGCGATTATTCCGGACGAGATGAAACAGTACATCAGAGGGCTTTACGGTCGTGCGCCGGGGCCTATGGACAAGGATATAGCCTCGCGGATTCTCGGTGACGACGAGGTCTTGACGTGCAGGCCGGCCGATTTGATTACCGAGACATTCGAAGATTACGCGAAGGCTATAGGAGACTTGGCCAAGAGCGAAGAGGACGTATTGACATACGCATTATTCCCGAACGAGGCGAGAAAATATCTCGAGTCTCATGTGGACGGTGCGGAAAAAGCGGTATTCATGATGAGCGAAGAAATAGGGTCCGCCGGGGAGGATGGGGTTATGGATATAAACCAGATCAAAGAACTCATAAAGCTGGTAGACGAGAGTGGCGTCTCGGAAGTGATCATCGAGGAAAACGGGGTAAAGATAGCGGTACGCAAGGGCGGCGTGACAGCGGCGGTCGAAGCACCCGCGGTATCGATCGGCGGCGGAGAAAAGACGGCTCCGAAAGAGGAGAAGAAAGACGGCGACTACCCGGGGCACTGGAAAAAGATAGTAGCGCCGATGGTCGGAACTTTCTACAGTTCGGGCTCTCCGGGGGCGGACCCGTTCGTCGATGTGGGCGATGAGGTATCGGAAGGCCAAACGCTCTGCATCGTCGAGGCGATGAAATTGATGAACGAGATAGCAGCGGAAGAAAAGGGTATAGTCCGGGCGATAGCGGTCGAAAACGGCGATGCGGTCGAGTACGGCCAAGTCATGTTTGTGTACGAGCCTAGCGCTTAGGAAGCAGACGATAAGGATAATGGCTAAGTCGCGGTCAAGGTTGGGTTTGAAGGCGTAAGGGAGAATATATTGTTTCGTAAAGTATTAATAGCAAACAGGGGTGAAATCGCGGTACGGGTGATAAGGGCGTGCAAAGAGTTGGGGGTCCCGACCGTAGCAATTTATTCGGAGGCGGACGCGGAGGCGTTACATACAAAATTGGCCGACGAAGCGGTCTGTGTCGGCCCGGCGCAAACGCACCGCAGCTACCTTAGTATCCCGAATATTATCAGCGCGGCCGAAGTTACGGGCGCGGACGCGATTCATCCGGGTTACGGGTTTCTAGCGGAGAACCACCAGTTTGCCGATATATGTAAATCGTGCCACATAACTTTTATCGGGCCGTCGTCCGAGGCGATAGAGGCGATGGGGCATAAATCGGAAGCGAGACGCCGCATGACGGCGGCGGGAATACCGGTAACGCCCGGAACACAGGGGTCGGTCTCGGGCGAGAAGGAAGCGGTAAGCGCCGCTAAGGAGATAGGTTACCCGGTAATGATAAAGGCCTCCGCCGGAGGCGGAGGCCGGGGAATGAGAGTAGCCCAGAACGAGAAAGAAGTCGTCAAGTTTCTTCAAATGGCGCAAGCCGAAGCGAAAGCGGCATTCGGAAACGACGAAGTCTACATGGAGAAGTTCGTCGAAAAACCGCGCCATATCGAGTTTCAAATAATCGCCGATTCCTTTGGAAACGTAGTCCACCTCGGAGAGCGTGACTGCTCGATACAGCGCCGGCACCAGAAGTTGGTCGAGGAGTCTCCGTCGCCGTCGATATCGGCCGCGCAGCGCGCCGAGATGGGCGAGGTGGCGGTGCGGGCCGCGAAAGCCGTCGATTACGTCAACGCCGGTACGATCGAGTTTCTGGTCGAACCGGACGGCAGCTATTACTTCATGGAGATGAATACGCGAATTCAGGTCGAGCATCCGGTTACCGAGATGGTGACCGGCGTGGATCTTATTAAAGAACAAATCAGAGTCGCGGCCGGTGAAGCCCTCGGTTTTACGCAGGATGATATCAAAGCCAACGGGCATGCCATCGAGTTCAGAATTAACGCGGAGGACCCGGATAAGAATTTTATGCCGGCGGGCGGCAAAGTATCGCTATATAACCCACCCGGAGGACCCGGAGTGCGCATCGACAGCCACCTGTATACAGGCTATGAAGTGCCCAGTTATTACGACTCGCTCCTGGCGAAGCTCGTTGTTTGGGGCAACGACAGGAACGAGGCGATAGATAGGGGCAGAAGAGCGCTGGAAGAATGTGTTATCATGGGCTTAGCGACAACGATACCGTTTCACTTAAAAGTTCTCGACAACGCGATTTTCAGGAAGGGCGAGGTCTACACGGATTTTATCGCCCAGTGGATATTGAACGACCAATAAAGTTAGCGAGCCGCGCGAATGTGGCCGTAACGCCGTGTGCGGGCTAAGACCGGCAAGATTACAGGCGGAAATCTGGATATATGATGTCTGAACGTCGAAAAGCGCGGAAAGACGCATTGGAAATTCTCTACGAGAACGAGATTACCGGGCAGCCTTTCGGCGAAATAATTAAAAATAGGATTCTTGCCAGGGAAGAAGCGCCAAGCGATTTTACCATCACCTTGATATATGGTGTCGATAAAAATCGTCGGGCAATCGATGAAGCGATAACTTCGCATACCGATAACTGGGCGCTTGAGCGTATGCCGATAGTCGACCGCAACCTCATCAGAATCGGCCTATACGAGATGGTGTACGAGGAAGATATACCGGTTAGCGTTTCAATCAACGAAGTCGTTGAATTGGCTAAAGTCTACGGGATGGAGGAATCGAGCAAGTTCGTCAACGGCATTCTCGGCAGGATCGCGACAGAGTTGAAGCAATCAAAACAAAGCAGCTAAAACAGAAGAAGATGGTGGGACAATTGGAGAAATTAAACTACGACCATGCTTTGGAACGGCTCGAAGACATTGCCGAGCAGGTAAGAAAGAAAGAGATAAGCCTGGAAGCCTCACTCGACCTTCTCGAAGAGAGTATCCAACTTGCTACCTTGTGCAATCAGCAGATAGACTATACAGCCTGGATTCCTCAGAACGAAGAAGATTCCCCGGGGGAAGATATAGTTGACCGCTAAATATCCGGATGATACCAGGCTTTTAATCGAAGCCGGCCTGAGAGAGTATTTTCCAAAGAAACGTAACCCCGAAGTTGTCTACGAGGCGATGAGCCACAGCCTTTTCTCGGGCGGCAAGCGGTTCAGGGCCATACTCGTCATCGAAGCCGCGAAGTTGTTCGGGGCGACCGCCGATGAGGTAATGCCCACCGCTTGCGCCGTCGAATACATCCACACTTACTCCCTGATCCACGACGACCTTCCCGCGATCGACGACGATGAGTTGCGCCGGGGCAAACCTACCTGTCATATTCTCTTTGGAGAAGCCATGGCGATTCTCGCCGGTGATGCGCTCTTTTCAGAGGCGTTTAGCCTTATTGCGGGCGCGCAGAGAGCGGGTGACCGGGGCCGCATAGTAGATGTGATGCGCGAATTATCCTCGGCGGCCGGGGTTGCCGGGATGGTCGGCGGCCAGGTCGTGGATATTATCTCACAGGGCCGGGATATAGACGCGTCGACGCTCGAGTTTATTCACGAAAACAAGACGGGCGCGTTGATAAAAGCCTCAGTCAGGGCCGGCTCGATTTTAGCCGGGGCATCGCCGTCCGAGCTGACCGGATTGAGTTCGTATGCGGGATATCTGGGGTTGGCGTTTCAAATAACCGACGATGTGCTCGACGTGGTCGGGGAGACCGAGGTTTTGGGTAAGATGTCGGGGAGCGACGCGAGATTAGGGAAGGCGACCTATCCGTCGGTCTATGGGCTCGAGGAGGCCAAAGCGATGGCCGAGTCGGTTGTCGGCCGCGCAAAAGAGGCGCTCGATGGAGTGGCGGGCGATACGACGGTCTTGAGAAACTTGGCGGATTTTGTTTATGAGCGACAGTTCTAGTCTGTCTGAAAGATCCGGTGCGGCGGTTTTCAAGGTCGCGTTCGATGCGATGGCGATTGTATGGATGTTGTCGTTTGGGCTATGATGGGGGATGAATGAGTTAGGCCCGTCCATTACGGGAAAAGAAGGATAGTATGGATTACAAGATCTTAAGTACGATAGACGGCCCAAAAGACTTGAAGCGGATGTCCCATGGCGAGCTGGCGCGGCTCGCGCAAGAGTTGAGGACGCGGCTGATCGAGGCTGTCTCGGAAACGGGCGGGCATCTCGGGTCCAATCTGGGAGCGGTCGAGTTCACACTCGCTCTCCACCGGTCGCTCAATAGTCCCAAAGACAAGATCGTATGGGATGTGGGACACCAGAGCTACGTTCACAAGCTTATAACCGGCAGGAATGAGACCTTTACGACCCTGCGTCAGTACGGAGGGTTGGCCGGTTTTCCGAAGAGAGCGGAGAGCGCGCACGACGTGTTCGATACGGGACATGCGAGCAACTCGATAAGCGTGGCGCTCGGCATCGCCGAGGCGCGAGATATGAAGGGGGGAGACGAGCATGTCGTAGCGGTCATAGGCGACGGGTCGCTCACCGGCGGCATGGCCTATGAAGCGCTCAACCAGGCCGGGCATTTGGGGACGAGCCTTATCGTTGTCCTCAACGACAATGAGATGTCGATATCGCCGAATGTCGGCGCGATGAGCAGCTATCTTACACAGCTCCGCCTCGACCCGGGCCACACCAAGCTGCGCCGCGAGATAGAGTCGCGAATCAAGAAGCTCCCCGCCATCGGAGAGTTCGTTTACGATATCGGGATGCATATTAAAGAGAGCGTCAAAGCGCTGCTCGTTCCGGGCATGCTCTTCGAAGAGCTGGGATTTACATATATGGGACCGTTCGACGGTCACGACATCAAAGATTTAGAGAAGAACATCGCGCTTGCTAAGCAGGTCGGAGGGCCTGTATTGATTCATGTAATCACCAAGAAGGGGCTGGGCTACATACCGGCGGTCGAAAGGCCGGAGAAATGGCATGGAATCGCTCCTTTTGTGCAAAGGACGGGCGAGCCCAAGTCGTCGAGTAGCGCCGCGACCTATACCGAGGTGTTCGGTAATACGCTCGTGGATTTAGCGAAGAAGAACGATAGGATAGTTGCGATAACGGCGGCTATGACCAGCGGTACGGGCCTGGACGAATTCGCGCTGGAGCTGCCGGACAGATTCTATGACGTCGGTATCGCGGAGGCTCACGCGGTGACGTTCGCCGCGGGCATGGCGACCCAGGGTTTCCATCCGGTAGTGGCGATATACTCGACGTTCTTGCAGCGGGCGTTCGACCAGATAATGCAGGATGTCAGCCTCCAAGAGCTGCCGGTGGTCTTTGCGATAGACCGGGCGGGACTTGTAGGCGAAGACGGGCCGACCCACCACGGGGCGTTCGACCTTACATATCTGCGAAGCGTTCCGGGCCTTGCCATAATGGCCCCGAAAGACGAAGACGAACTGCGGCACATGCTCTTTACGGCTACGGAAATCGGTCAGCCGGTGGCGATACGTTATCCACGCGACCTGGGTCGCGGGGTCCCTGTTTCAGAGGACTACCGCATTATGCCTTTGGGTAAGGGCGAGATTCTCGAAGAAGGAACGGAAATCTGCCTGCTCGCGGTCGGGCGAATGGTCAATTCCGCGCTGGAGGCGGCCAAGATACTGCGGGAGCGCGGCGTATCCGCGTCCGTTGTAAATATGCGCTTCATTAAGCCGATAGACGAGGAGCTGATAAGCCGGGCGGCCGAGAAACACAAACTACTCGTCAGCATCGAGGAGAATACGGTCGCGGGAGGCTTCGGCTCAGCGGTTCTGGAATCGTTGGTGGAGATGGGGTATCACATGCCGTTTCTCAGGCTGGGGCTGCCCGATAGGTTTATGTCCCACGGGTCGATGAAACGCCTTCTCGCGGAGGCCGGTCTCGACGCTAACGGCATCGCGTATAGTGTCAACCGTAAGCTGGACGAACTGAAGAGCGGCAAGAAACCGGGCGATTCCGCCGGGCGCGCGCCCTTCGGTACCCACCCCACGATCTTCGAGTAGTAGGCTCGATGACGCGGCGCGTTCAACAAACCATCCAGTCTAGATTATTTTATGGGCAGAAAACGAGCCGACGTATATCTAGTTGAATCAGGCCTGGTGGAAAGCCGCGAGCAAGCTCGGCGGCTGATTATCGCTCGGAAGGTTTATGTCGACGCTAAGCCCATCGAGAAACCCTCCAGCCTGGTCGATGAGGGTGGCCATATAACAATCGATCGGGACGACTCGTACGTATCCCGAGGCGGGCTGAAACTAGAAAAAGCGCTTCGAGAGTTCTCGATCGACCCCACGGGCAAGGCGGCAATCGATATAGGGGCATCGACCGGCGGCTTTACCGACTGTCTGTTGAGTAAAGGCGTCAAGCAGGTGGTCGCCGTAGATGTCGGTTATGGCCAGCTAGCTTGGTCCCTGCGCCAAGATCCGCGAGTCATAGTTTTGGAGCGGACCAACATCCGCCACGTAAAACCCGATGATCTTCCCTACCTCGCCGACCTTATCACCATCGATGTCTCTTTCATATCTCTTCAAAAGATTTTATCGAGCGTTTTAGCGCTGCTGGCGCCGGACGGTGAGATTGTAGCGCTCGTGAAGCCGCAGTTTGAAGCGGGACGCGCGAGGGTCGGCAAGAAAGGTGTGGTAAAAGACCCGACCGTGCACAAGGATGTCTTAAACGAGACCTGGGAATTCTTTGAGAAAAACGGCATGCGGATTAAAGGGATTTCATTCTCGCCGATAAAAGGGCCGGAAGGAAATCTCGAGTTCTTGCTCTACGCCGCGGGCGATGGTGCGCCTGTCGGTGAGAGCGAGAGAAAAAGGATTATCGATGCGGTCGTCGAAAAAGCCCATGAAGCGCTGTGGGGCATAGCTTCCGCTTCCGGTGCATAGGCTTTGAATCTTCGCGAAACGTGCCAATCGAGTTCGGTTGCCTTATAATATAATAAGTTTGTTCATAAACGGTGTGGGAGTCTGATGGCATATATTGAGGGCAAAGCGACGGGCAAAATAGTGATACTGCCGAACCTCGACAAAAGCGAAGTCCCGAAGATGACGTTGGAGCTGATTTCGTGGTTTAAGGCGAAACGAGTGGAAGTCCTGTTATTGACCGAGGATGCGGGAAGGCTCGGCTTGGACGCGCTCGGCGCCGGTCTCGACGAGATTTTGACGAGTGACGCCGTGGTCGCGCTCGGGGGCGACGGCACGATTCTTCGTGCGGTACGAATGCTAAAAGGAGCGGAGATTCCGGTTATCGGCGTCAATATGGGGCGGGTCGGGTTTTTGTCCGAAGTCGAGCCCGATGAGCTTTATCCCGCTATGGAGCGGCTGCTCTCAGGGGACTATATCGTCGACGAGCGCATGATGCTCGAGTGTAAAGTACGCGCGGGCGATTGCGAAAACACTTATCTTGCGCTCAATGAAATCGCTATAGAGCGCGGCCATCACCAGCGCATGCTCGAAATGGACGTTTACATCAACGATATAATGTTCAGCAAATACACCGCGAACGGGCTGATTTTCGCGACGCCGACCGGCTCGACGGCTTATTCGTTTTCCGCCGGCGGACCTGTGGTTTCGCCGGAAAACGAGCTGATTTTATTAGCGCCCGTCAACCCGCACTCCCTTTTTGGTAGGACGATGGCGCTCAGCGCCAACGATACGGCGCGCGTCGAGCTTGCCAAGGACCTCGAGGTAATAGTAGGGGTAGATGGTTGTCTCGAGTTCTGCGCCATCTTCGACTCGGTGGAGATAAGGCGGGCCGATTCGAAGGCTCAGCTGATAAAACTTAAGGAGCAGAGTTTCTATACGCTCTTCAAGATTAAGCTGCGTGTCTGGGATTCCTGGCTTCGATAGGCGGCATATATGTTACACGAGCTATTCATAAGGGATTTAGCCCTTATCACTAAAGCACGCGTTGAGTTTGGGGGCGGCCTTAATGTCTTGACCGGTGAGACCGGAGCCGGTAAGACGGTTGTGGTCGGAGCGGTCAACTTGTTGCTCGGCGGCAGGGCGGACAACTCCATGATTCGGCGCGGGTGCGACCGTGCGGAGGTACAGGGATTGTTTTCGGTACCGCCGGCGATGAAGCCCGATTTCGCGCGGGACAACCTTCTCGCGGATGA
Source organism: Actinomycetota bacterium (assembly GCA_018333515.1). Classification (NCBI taxonomy): domain Bacteria; kingdom Bacillati; phylum Actinomycetota; species Actinomycetota bacterium. The sequence continues at coordinate 111,435 of JAGXSZ010000005.1, read as the reverse complement.
TGGCGAGTTGATAATTCGCCGGGTCATCTCGGCGGACGGCAAGAACAAGTGCTACATAAACGACAGCATCGTTACGGTCAAGACCCTGGCCGAGGTAGGCAGAAGACTCATAGACCTCCACGGCCAACATGAGCACCAGTCTCTCTTTAGGCCCTCGACACACATTGACTTTCTGGACAAATATGGCGGTGTCGAACTACTGCGACTTCGCGATATTTTTCGGGACGACCTCAAAAGATTGCGAGAACGGCGGAGTGAATTGGCGGCCATTCAAAACGCGGAACGCGAACTGCCCGCGAAGAAAGACCTTCTACAGTTTCAAAGCAACGAGATAGAGCGGGCGGCTCCGGTAATCGGCGAGGATGAAGAGCTTATGCGCGAGCGCGAGATATTGCGAAATGCGCGGAAGTTGTGTGAGTTCGCCGCGAACTCGGTCAACTCGATTTCGGATAGCGGCGATTTTACGCCGGCGGTCGACCTTGTCGCGCGCGCGGCCGAAGATTTGCGCACCATAGCCAATATCGACGCGGCGCTCGACGAGATAGCGGAGAGGCTCAACAGCCTCACTATCGAACTCGAAGATTGCGCGGCGTCGCTTAAAGACTACGTGACTAGCCTCGATTTTCCTCCGGGGCGCTTACAGGAAGTCGAGGACAGGCTTTCATTGCTGGCGTTATTGAAGAAAAAATACGGGGCGAGCATCGAAGAGATTTTGAAATACCGCGATTCGGCGGTGCGGGAATTGTCGCTGTGCGACACATCCGGCGAACGGATAGCTTGGCTGGAAGGAGAGGTAGCCGAATTCGAGCGAAGGCTCGCCGGAACCGCGATGAAGCTGAGCCTTATGCGCAAAGAAGCGGTAGATAAATTTTCTTTCGAGGTCGCGCAAGAATTGGCGGATTTAAATATGGTAAACGCCGATTTTAAAGTATTATTAATCAGTGAGGACGATATCGACGGCTTGCCCGTCGAAAACGGGTGTTTCAAGGTGAATGCGCACGGCATCGATAGGGTCGAGTTCCTCGTCTCGGCCAACAAGGGAGAACCCCCGCGGCCGCTCGCGAAGATAGCGTCCGGCGGAGAGGTCTCCAGGATTATGCTGGCTTTAAAGATAGTCTTGGCGGATGCGGATGAGACTCCGACGCTCATTTTCGATGAGATAGACGTCGGGATAGGGGGCAAGACCGCGATGGCGGTCGGCAAAAAGATGTCGCTGCTCAGCCGGGAACATCAGGTCATGGCCGTCACTCACTTATCACAGATAGCGAGCTTTGCGGACAGCCACTTTTCGATTGAAAAAAGGGAGCGCGACGAGAAGTCCATAACCGAAATAGACGAACTTTTTGACGAAGACAGGATACGCGAGATAGCACGGCTATTAAGCGGCAAAGTCGATTCGGAACTGTCGCTTAAGCATGCCGAAGAATTGCTTTTTGAAGCCGAGGGGAAGAAAGCGAGCGAGGTGCGTGGAAGAACCAACTGATGTCAAAGACGGAGTAAAGGGTGCTCAGCCGAGAGATATCCTGTTGAAAAAAGCAGGCCTAGAGAGCGAATTCAGTGCCGCTCGCATAGAAGCTAAACGGCGGCGGCGGCGGCTGAACGCGATGCTCAGGGCAAAACAGGTTTTAATGGCAATGTCACTCGTCTTGTCCGTAGGGCTATCGATATATATCGTCTCGGAGACAAACATTTTCAGTTTCAAATCGGGCGGGGCGGCGAGCGCTACCGAGTCCGCGGAAGAAACCAGCCCGCTGTATGAGAGCTTTGCGACCGTGGGCACGTCTAGTTTGGGCTTGGCGCTACCCGCGCGGCGGGGGAGCGTCGTCGGCGTGGGATTTCATCAAGCGCAGAGTCGCGAGGCGATCGCGATGGTGCCCGCGCCGGAGTGCTATGACAGGGAGGCGACCGCCACCGTTCGAAACGCGGTTATGGGCGCGGAGCAACCGGTACTCTTCATCATGGAGTCGAGGGGCAGGGGAAGCGCGCCGACTTCGGCTACGGATATCGCGCTGGCCCCCAATTCGGAAGTGCTCAGTCCGGTAAACGGCGTTGTAACCGTCGTCAAGACCTATGACCTTTACCGTAAAATAACCGATTATCACGTCGAAATACAGCCCGATGGGTATCCTGACTTGCGGGTCGCGATAATTCACATCGACGATGTTCGGGTCGGTGTCGGGCAACGTCTCGAAAAAGGAGAGACCGTCATCGGCGTGCTCAGGCCTTTGCCGGAGATAAACAGCCAGATAAACAGGTATCTGCCGGAACTTACGGACCATGTTCATATGCAGGTCAATCCCGCGGCGACAGAGGGCAGTCTGGGCTCGTAGACCGCTATGCGAAAGCGGCTATGGGTAATCGAGTGAAGAAGGCTTTATTGTGTCTAAAGATAGAAAAGCCGCAAAGGGCGCGAGGCGCGTTTCCGGCAATCATATTAGAAAACCGGTAAGCTTTGATGATAGGTCGGCCGTCGAATCCTTCGAAGTCGACGGCAAAAGGGCGCCCCCTAAATTGCTTACGAAAGGAAAGACCGGCAACATGTATTTCGATGGAATGGCGAGGCTGGACAGGCGGACAAAGAGGCTTGTAAAGCGCCTTAAGCCGAGTGATATAGCCATTATCGACCACGAAGACCTCGATCGCGTAACGGCCGAGGCTCTAGTCGAGACGGGCGTCGAGGTAGTCATAAATGCGAGCTGTTTTACATCGGGTAAATATCCGAATGCGGGTCCGCTCGTTCTTTGCTCGGCCGGGATTCACCTGCTCGACAACGTCGGACCCGAGATTTTCGACCTTGTCAAAGAGGGTAGCCCGCTTACCGTCAAAGGTGAGGACATTTGCCTGGGCGACCGAACAGTGGCCAACGGAAAGAAATTGACATATATGATGCTCGAAAACGAACTGGAAAAGGCGCAAGGCCGGATAGGCGAAGAGCTGGAAAAATTCGCGGTGAACACGCTCGAATATATGCAAAAAGAGAAAGCGTTGATACTCGACGGGTCGAGAGTTCCGGAGACGAGTATAGATTTTAACGGCAAACACGCGTTGATTGTGGTCAGAGGATATGATTATAAGGCCGACCTAAAGGCTTTGCGCGCTTACATACGTGAGATGAAGCCGATTTTAATCGGCGTCGACGGCGGCGCCGACGCGCTGGTGGAGGAGGGTTACAAGCCCGACATTATCATCGGCGATATGGATAGCGTGGCCGACGCGACGCTTAAATGCGGAGCGGAACTCATAGTCCACGCGTATGACGGCGGGCGCGCACCGGGTTTGAGCCGGCTCCAAAAACTAGGTCTGTCGGCGATAGTCTTTGAGGCGGCGGGCACCAGTGAGGATATCGCGATGGTTCTGGCTTATGAAAAGAGCGCGGAACTTATCGTGGCGGTAGGGACGCACGCCAATCTCGTCGAATTTCTGGATAAGGGCCGACAAGGGATGTCGAGTACTTTTCTTGTGCGGTTGAAGGTCGGCGGTAAGTTGGTCGATGCGAAAGGCGTCAACAAGCTCTACCGCTCCAGCGTAAAAGTAAGCCACCTCGGGGTATTATTTTTAGCCGGATTGACCGCTATTATAGCGATAATAATCGCGGCACCGGCCATTAGGCAGTCGATGCGTCTTATGCTCGTACAAGTGAAGCTAATATTAGGCCTTTAGGAGAAATTCATGTTTGATATGCGCTATCACATAGCGTCGCTGGTCGCGGTATTTATCGCGCTTGCGATCGGTATTCTTTTAGGAACGGTCATCGACGACAAAGGGATGCTTCTCCAGCAACAGCAATCGCTGGTCAAGAGGATAGAAACGAATTTTAACACGCTCAGGGACGAGAATAAGTCGCTCAAAGTCGAACTCGACGAAGAAAAGAAGTTAACGCGCGGCGTCTATCCGCTCTCGATTACGGGAAGGCTCGCCGGCCGGAATGTGGTTGTACTGGCAACTTCGAAGAAGCAGGACGAGATGCTCTCCGAGGTGGTCGATGGTCTGAGCGCGGCGGGAGCCGTTGTCGGCACGGTCAAAATCAAGGAAGACTTCGAGCTGACCGACGAGGTCAAACGGGAACTCGCGGCATACCTGCCACAAGAGATGAACGATGATAACGTCCGCGAAATGATCCTTAAGAAACTGGTCGAAGAGCTGGTCGCAACAGATACCGCAACCGCCGCGACGACCACGACCGGCCCGGTCGTTCCATACCTTAACAGGCTGAGCGAGTTCGGTTTTATCGTGGCCGAGACCGACGCTTTGAAGCCGATTACAGCGGCGCTCATACTCGGCGGCACCGATGGGGATTTAAATCCGAAAACGACCGACGTTCACATTATAGCAGCCTTAAAGGGGATGGGAATTCGGGTGGTCGGGGCCGAGAACAGAGAGTGTAAGAAATCATATATGAAAGCATATCAGCAAACCGGCATACCCACCGTCGATAATATAGACACCCAGGCGGGCATCGTATCGGCCGTTTTCGCCCTAAGGGAGGCGAATGGTAATTTCGGAGTCAAGGCGACGGCAGACCAGTTGGTGCCGAAGGTTTAACGCTCCGGCGCCGAGTGATGCCCCGGCGCCGACAGGGAGAGTACGTCGGTATTCCAGGGTTACGTGGAGTAAGTGCCGCACAAGCGCTTGAAGAACAGGAATTCATGGTTGAGATATCCGTAGTAGCGGTTATAGCCGCCTACAATGAAGCCGACCGCATTGCGGCGACCGTGCGAGCGACTAAAAAGATTGGCGAAGTGACCCGGGTTTTGGTCGTCGATGACGGCTCTATCGATGGTACCGCGAGGGTCGCCGCCGAGGCCGGCGCCGATGTGCTCGGCCTCGAGCGAAACCTCGGAAAAGGCAAGGCCCTTGAGAGCGCTATGCCCGATGTGACCGAGGACATCATTCTTTTTCTCGATGGGGATTTAGGGGAGTGTGCCGGGGAGGCGGCGTTAATCCTGGAACCGGTACTCAAAGGCACGGCCGACATGGCCATAGCGGATTTCCCAAAACCCGAAAAGGCCGGCGGAATAGGTTTGGCTAAGGGTTTGGGCCGCTGGGGGATAAAGCGCTTTACCGGGCAGACTATGCGAGAGCCGCTATCCGGACAGCGTGCCGTCAGGTCGGTACTGGTGAAGAATTTGTCATTCGAATCCGGCTACGGCCTGGAGGTCGGCCTAAGCATAGATATATTGAGGCAGGGTTGTCGAGTAATAGAGGTGCCCGTAAAGATGACCCATCGCGAAACGGGACGAGATTTAGCGGGAGTTATTCATCGCGGGCGTCAATTTGTCGATATACTAAGCGTAATATTCAAACGATTTTTGAGGCACTAATCGCGACAGGGGGAAAAGCCGTGATTGAAAGAGGAATACTATATATTGCGCATCCTGCTACGAACAGCATGAAGCAGCACCTCTTGATTTTAATCAAATACTTGAACCGGGCTCGATATAAACCGTATCTCGCCGTATCTCACGACCCCTATATGATCGAACACCTCGACAGGCTCAACGTCGAATATGTGGTCGTGCCGGAACTCGCCACGGCTAATAAGCTTGGCGTGGGAGGGGTCGCCAAGAAGATCGCGGCGTTTGCCCGAGACAAAGAGCGCGTCATCAATTTGATACATAGCCACGACTATCAGGCGTGTTTTGTCGGCGATCAGGTCGCCAAATTACTTAACGTACCGCATATCTGCACGGTGCACACGCTCGAAAACGCCTATTCAAAAAAGAAAAAGGGCTTGCTTTCGGTTGCTAATGATAAGATAGCCGCTATGCCGGACATGCTTATTGCGGTATCGGAAGCGATCGAGCGGAGCGTAGCCGCTTTTAATAAAGTCCAAATCATACACAGCGGCATCGAGGCGGATAGGTTCGGAGAGACCCTCGATACCGAGCACTTGTTTAGGGAACTCGACGTTTCCAAAGAGAACAAGCTGGTAGGGGTCGTGACCCGCTTGTCGCCGGAGAAAGGCAATAGTGTCTTTATAGATGCCGCCGCCGTCTTGGCAAACAAATTCCCGGATATGCATTTTATCATCACCGGCGACGGCGATGATGGTGAAAAACTCAAAAAACAAGTGGCAAGCCACGGCTTGACACAGCGCTTTCATTTTTTGGGATTCAGGCGCGACGTCGCGCACATCCTCAAGAGTCTAGAGGTAGTCGTCATACCCAATCTCGCTTCGAATATTCCTATGGTATTACTCGAGGCGCTGGCGTGTAAGCGTCCGGTCGTGGTAACCGATGTGGCGGGAGTGAGGGAAGTCGCCGGCGAGAGTTGTGTCGATTTAGTAAAACCGGGCGACAGCGGAGCGCTCGCGTCCGCCGTCGAGGCGGTTTTGGCGAGCAAGTTGAGATCGATGTCAAAGGTACAGACCGGACAGAAATTGGTCCAGGATAAGTTTACCGTTTTGCACATGATGAAGCCTACCGAATCGATTTACCTGGAGGTCGCTCGATGAGCCTGAAGAGGAAATACTTGACCGTATTTCTGATTCTCGCGACCTTCGCGCTCATAAGTTTTTTGCCGCAAGCCGCGTCCGCGAAAGGTAAACCAAAAGTCGTTTTTGTCTTAATCGATAATATCACCTGGGACGATATCGCTAAGGCGAACGACCCGTTCATCAATGATTTAGTTGAAAATAATTCCGCCGCGCTCTTGAACAACCGGACATACGGCAGGCCTTCGCGCCCGCGCGCGACGGTTTCCGTCGGGTCGGGTGTGCGGGCGAATGCGCTTTTCAACAGCGCCGACGGTTATAATGCGACCGAGGAGTTTGACGGTGTCGAAGCCGGCGATGCGCTGTTTGTAAGAACCGGCAAGAGGGCGAAGCCCGGCAATGTCGTCGAACTCGGCTTGCCGGCGATCATCGCCGATAATTCCTATATTCATCAGGATATTGTGCCTGGGGCGATGGGGCAGCTCCTAAACGATAACCATTTAAAAACAGCGGTTTTGGGCAATTCGGATACCTCATACGAATCCGACCGGGAGTCGGACAACCGGGAAATCGTCGCCCTGGCGATGAACTCGTCCGGCATCGTCGATTATGGAGACGTAAGCAAGGCGGTTCTAGTCAAAGACCGCAAAGCGCCGTATGGCATCAGGGCGAACGATACGGTTTATCTGGAGCGACTTCAAGAACTATTAAAAGTCGCCGACTTCATAGCGATCGACTACGGCGATACGACGAGAGCCGATTTATACTCGACCAACGTTCTTGAAGAGCGCGCCGAGAGTTTAAAGACAGCCGCCTTAAAGCGCGCCGGCGCGTTCTTGGAGCGAGCGATGGAGGTCGCCGGCGATGATACGGTCTTTATAATTGCGAGCCTATCGCCGCCGGGCGCAAGCGCGACGGCGATTTCAGGCGACGAGGAACAGCTTACTACCGTGATCATCAGCGGCCCGGGTTTTGAATCGGGAAGTCTGACCTCGGCCGCGACCAGGCGCGCGGGAATCATAAACAACACCGACATCACCACGACGATATTGGATATACTCGGCGTCACGCCCCATTACTCGATGGTCGGGAGCGAGGCGACAGTCGGTTCCGAGAAGCTCTCTATCGAGCGGATGAACGCGTTTAACGCGAGCGCGGTCGGTATAAAATCGGCGCGACGGACAGCGGTGTTGACCTTTATATACCTACAAGTGGCGCTCTATGTCGTCGCGGCGCTCCTTCTGTATTACGTCCGCAAGGCAAACCGGCGCTATATTGGTTTTATGAAGACGCTGATTCTGACGTCGATGGGGTTCCCGCTCTTTACTTTCTTCGCCTCGAAGGTACAATTTTTTGCGGTCAACGGTGTTTTGTTGATAGTCGCCGCGCTTGCCGTGTCGTTATCGTTGGCCGCGATTCTTGCCGCGCTCAAAGTAAACAAACTCTTTCCGCTCGCGGTTATTAGTTGTGCCACGATGTTTACTATTCTGGCCGATGTCGTTCTCGGTGCTAATCTTCAGCTAAATTCGATATTCGGTTACGACCCGATTCGCGGGAGCCGGTTCTTTGGTATCGGAAACGAAGCCTTCTCTATTCTGCTCGCCAGCGCCCTCTTGACCGTCGGGTTGATCCTCGAAAGGTGGCGGCGCGGCGTTGCGCTGGCGGCGGGGGCGGTAGTGGCTCTCACAGTTCTTATCGTCGACGGATTTCCGGCGTTTGGCGCGGATGTCGGCGGCATAATAGCGATTACGGCCGCGTTTACCGCGATGGGGCTTCATCTCCATGAAGTCAAACTTAACTACAAGACCATTTTGCTGGGCGTCGTGCTCATCGGGTTGGCGTTGTTCGCGTTCGTCGCATATGATGTTCTAGACGGCTCCGGTACGCATATGGGCCGCACCATCGAGTTGATAGCCGAGGGGGGAGTTTCGGGCCTTGTGACCATTGTGAGCCGGAAGCTGGCGACCAATATCATGGTGTTGCGTTACAGCACCTGGTCGTATTTTCTATTAATAATCATGGTGCTAACGGTCGCTTTAAGTTATCGCCCGGTCGGGCTCCTGAAGAAGCTTTTCGCCAGACACAAAGGACTTACAGCCAGCGTGACGGGAGCGGTCGTCGGGTCGATAGTCGGTTTCGCGGTTAACGATTCAGGAATATTAATACCCGCGATTATAATGTCATACATATTTCCGTCCATCGCCTACCTGATGCTTTGGGAGCGGTATGATATGAGCGGGCGAGAATTATAAAGCTAGTTGATCCAGATTTATTCGAGGAGCGATGTCGATCTTTACTGTCCTTTGGACTATCGCGCACTTTATAACCGGAGTGATACTCGCCGCTATTATAGGCGGCGCGCTCAAGCGTCTGCTCCACGATTCGGGCGCGCTAAAACAGAACTATCGCCGCCGAGATGTGGTAAACATGATGGGGTTGAGCCTTATATTGGTTTGGCTCGCCATGATGGCGGTCGCGGCCGCGTTTGGCTTTGCGCGGGATATCGTCGGCCTGCCGGTTCCGGAGCGATTTCAATTTACGCCCGACATCTCCATGCCGCTTACCATTCTTATCCTGGGGGTCGGGATCTTCGGGCTTATCGATGATCTGTTGGGAAGTCGGGAGTCTACCGGGTTCCGGGGGCACATAGGGCAATTACTCAAAGGTCGTCTGACGACGGGCGCGCTCAAAGCGCTGGGAATTCCCGCCGTTGCGTTTTTCGCAATATATCAGCTCTCGATCGGACCGCTCGAAGCTTTTGGGGATGCGCTGCTCATAGCTTTGTTCGTCAACACGCTTAATTTGCTGGATTTGAGGCCGGGCAGGGCGCTCAAGTTCTTTATTCCGCTCCTTTCGATATTTTTGCTCTACGCGCCCTCATCGTATGGGCTAGCGACGGCGGCGCTCCTCGGGGTCGCGCTCGTTCTGTTGAGGGCGGACTTAAGAGAGGAGATAATGCTTGGAGATGTCGGGTCGAACGTTCTCGGGGCGGTTCTCGGCTTCAGCTTTGTGATAACCTTCGGCTGGGGCGTGAAGCTGCCGCTGATCATTGTTCTTGTCGCGTTACAGGTCTTAACCGAGAGGTATTCGCTTACCGGGATAATCGAGAATACGCCGGTTTTGCGGGAATTCGACCGTTTGGGTAGAAATATATAGTAGCCCGCACGGACGCCGGTTTCATGTTACAATTCAAAAGTTGGCGTTTTGATGGCTGGATGTTTTGCGGTTAAGTTGCCGTTATTGTAGACTTTATTATCGGTATGGCAAACAAAAGGGGAGAGACGATTGGCTAAATATATCTTCGTAACCGGTGGAGTCGTATCGTCACTGGGAAAGGGGATCACGGCGGCTTCGCTCGGAAGACTCTTGAAGACCAGGGGATTCAAGGTGACGATTCAAAAACTCGACCCCTACCTCAACGTCGACCCCGGAACGATGAGCCCTTTCCAGCACGGTGAGGTCTTCGTCACCGAGGACGGCACCGAAACCGACCTGGATCTCGGGCATTACGAGCGTTTCATCGATGAGAACCTCGGCAAGGACAGCAATGTGACCGCCGGGCAAATATACTCGTCGATAATTGCCAAAGAGCGCCGGGGCGAATTTCTGGGCGGAACCGTCCAAGTAATCCCCCACGTGACCAACGAGATAAAACAGCGCATACTTAGTTTGGGCAGTGATGATGAGAAGCATATCGTCATAACGGAGGTCGGCGGAACCGTCGGCGATATCGAGAGCCTTCCCTTTCTGGAGGCGATTCGTCAATTCAAGAAAGACGCCGGAAAGAGCAACGTCCTTTATATACATGTGACCCTCGTGCCGCATCTCGTATCTTCATCGGAACTTAAGACGAAGCCTACGCAGCATAGCGTAAAGGAGCTGCGCAGTATCGGCATTCAGCCCGATATCATAGTGGCGCGGTGCGACCGCGCAATCGACGTGTCGATAAAACGCAAGATAGGACTCTTCTGCGACACCGAGCCTTCTTCGGTAATAACCGCCGTCGACGTCGATAATCTTTATGTAATACCGTTGAGGTTGCACGAGGAAGGGCTCGACGATATCGTCGTCGAGCACCTGAAGCTCGGCAACGGCAAGGCCGACCTCTCGGAGTGGAACAGCCTCGTGGAGAGGATTCGCAGGCTCGAAAAGAAGATTCGGATCGGGCTGGTCGGTAAATACGTTCAGCTTCCCGACGCTTATTTAAGCGTGGTCGAAGCGCTTAAACACGGCGGCTTCTACAACAACACCGATGTCGAGATTGTCTGGGTCGACGCCGAAACGGTCAGCCAGGAAGAGGTCGAACGTCAACTCATCGCGGTAGACGGGATTCTAGTGCCGGGCGGTTTCGGGATAAGGGGTATCGAGGGCAAGATTCACGCCGTTAAGTTTGCCCGTGAAAACAAGATTCCGTTCTTTGGAATATGCCTCGGTATGCAGTGTGCGGTCGTCGAGTTCGCGCGAAACGTAGTCGGCTATGCGGGCGCGAACAGTTCGGAATTCGACCCCGCGACGGATTATCCGGTTATCGATTTATTGCCTGAACAGAAGAGCGTCGAAGATATGGGAGGGACGATGCGCCTCGGCGCGTATCCGTGCAAGCTTACAAAGAAGACCTTCGCCCACGAGGCGTACGGCGCGCTCGAAATACAGGAGCGCCATCGTCACCGCTATGAGGTAAGCAACGAGTTTGTGGAGGCGCTTAGAAAAGCCGGGCTCACCTTGAGCGGAGAGTCGCCCGACGGTAAACTCGTCGAGATAGTCGAGATAGCCGACCATCCCTGGTTCGTAGGAACGCAGTTTCACCCCGAGTTCAAATCGCGCCCTACCAGGCCGCATCCGCTGTTTAGGGAATTTATAGGGGCGGCGCTCCGTTACCATACAGGGAGAGGGAAAGCGGCCTCGATACACAACTATTAGGGAGATCGTTGTGTGAGGGAATAGAGATCAGTTTACGAGTCACGGCCGAAAAGGTCGTGAAGGATAGTCGATGGTCGGAGGGGCATATGGTAGACGAGGGGCGAGTCTTAAGAATCTTCGAAAACCTGGTGAGTATTTACAGCCCGAGCTATAACGAGCGGGCGATTGCCGACCATATCACGAGCTATCTAACCGCGCTTGGCTACTTGACCTATGAAGACGAGACCGGCCCTTCTATAAGCGGCAACACCGGGAACATTCATGTCACCATACCCGGCACCGCCGACGGCCCCTGTATTTTATTCGCGGCGCACATCGATACTGTCGAGCCCGCGCAAGGCGTGAAAGTCTTGGTCGAAGACGGCCTCATCAAAAGCCGGGGCGACACTATATTGGGGGCGGACGACAAAGCGGGAGTCGCCGCCATGCTCGAGCTGGCTACGGTTCTAGCGGCAACCACCTTCGCGCACGGGCCTGTTCACCTTGTCTTCACCGTAGCCGAAGAGGTCGGTCTCAAAGGCGCGAAACACCTCGACCTCGACGATAAAAGTCTCGATTACGCTTATGTTCTCGACGCGAACGGGAAGGTCGGCCTGATAAACGTAAAAGCACCGTATCAGGATTCCTTCGAGGTCGAGTTTACAGGCAGGGCGGCGCATGCGGGAATCGCTCCCGAAACAGGCATCAACGCAATCGTCGCGGCGTCGAAAGCGATAAGCATGATGAGGCTCGGCAGGATAGACAGTGAGACTACGGCCAATGTGGGCACCGTAGAGGGGGGTATAGCCGGCAATATCGTCGCCGAGCGCGCCAAAGTCTTCGCGGAGTCCAGGAGTATCGACATCGAAAAACTGCGGGAGCAATCGAGACACATGGTCGAGTGCTTCAACGCGGCGGCGGAAGAGACCGGCGCGAGTGTAAACATCGTCCGGTACCGGCCTTACGAGGGGTATTCTCTAACCGAGGACGAGCCGATTGTGGCCAGGGCGATAAGCGCGATGAAGAGTATCGGCATCGAACCGGTTATCACGCATACCGGGGGCGGAAGCGACACCAATGTCTTCAACGCGAAAGGCGTGGTTGCCGTCAATCTTAGCATGGGCGCCGAAAATGTCCACGGCAAAGACGAGTTCTTACCCGTGGCGGAGCTGGTCAAGCTGTCGGAGCTACTGCTCGAGCTGATAAGGTCGCCATAGCGACTTTGCGTCCGAGCTGACTATAATCCATTACAAGCGGGTCGTCCGCTCCGCCGTTTTATTTCATGGTATACTCTGTGCCTAAGAGCGCGAAATATTGGAATCCTTTGAAAATGGAGCGACGATGCTTACGTTAAGACACGCGCGTGTGCTGGAAGTCGTCAGAACGCGTCCGGGATATATCGAGGTAAACGTCGAAATCGACGGCGAAAACGGCCGCGCGATATCTTACCCGGCCCTGGTCGGGGAGATTTCGCCCGGCGATGAAGTCGTTTTAAACACGACCGCCGTCGATGTCGGCCTGGGAACCGGAGGCAGCCACTATATTCTCTGGAATTTGGCGCGGCGCTCGCTGGAGGTCCCGGCGCCGGGCCACATTATGAAGCTTCGCTATACGCCGCTTCAGATAAAGTGTCTAGCCGCTGAGGAGCGGGAAAGCCCCCACCATGAAGTATTGCGTGACGCGTCGAACATCGACGGCTTGCCCGTTATTATAGGGACGCTCCATAGCCAGCTGCCGGCCGCGGCGGTGATGCTCAGAAAGCTGATGCCCGAGGCGAAAATCGCTTATATTATGACCGACGGCGCGGCGCTGCCTTTAGCGTTGAGCGAGACGGTCGCCCGTCTCAAAGAGGGCAACTTCTTAGATGCCACGATAACTATTGGCCATGCGTTCGGCGGAGACCTCGAAGCGATAAATATCTATAGCGGCTTGGCGGCGGCGAAATACGCGGCGGAAGCGGACGCCGCCATCGTCTCCATGGGCCCGGGGATTGTCGGGACCGGCACCAAACTCGGCTATACCGGGATCGAGCAGGGCCAGATAGTAAACGCGGTAAACAGCCTGGGCGGTGTCGCGATAGCCGTGCCGCGCATAAGTTTCGCGGACAAGAGGGGGCGGCACCAGGGCTTGAGCCACCACACGATAACGGCGCTCAAAATAGCGGCGACAACCCCCGCCGTAGTGACGTTTCCGGTGGTCGAAGGGGCGAAGAGATCGATTATCGAAGGACAGGTCGCGCGCGCGGAAATCGGCCGCATGCATCGTATTGAGACGCTCGACGCGAGCGAGACGCGAGCGGCGCTTGATGCCGCCGAGATACGCCCGACTACGATGGGGAGGGGCATCGAGGAAGAGCCGGAATTTTTTATGGCCGCGGGAGCGGCCGCGATTTTCGCGGCGCGCATTTTAGTAGGGGATGAGAGTTGAAAGAGAAGAAGTTTACGGTGGTGGAGTCGAATCTTATCTACAACGGGGCGATAATAAGGCTCCATGTCGATAAGGTCAAAAACATCGAGGGAAGGATATTAAAGCGGGAGGTCGTCGAACATCTCGACGCGGTCGGAATCGCGGCGCTGGACGCCCACAACAACATCGTCCTGGTCAATCAGTACCGGCACCCGCTCAAAAGGGACCTTCTCGAGATTCCGGCGGGCCTGCTTTCGGAGGGCGAGGACCCGGCGGATTGCGCGTTAAGAGAGTTGAAAGAGGAGACCGGCTATACGGTTAAGAAGATCGAGAAACTGGCGGCGTTTTACACCTCGGCCGGCTTTACCGATGAGCGATTTTACTTGTTTTTCTCGGATGACCTCGAGGAGGGTGAGCCGGAACTCGAGCCGGGCGAGGACGATATCGAGCTGGTGTTGATCCCTCTGGGGCAGGCGCTGGAGATGGTTTCGCGCGGCGAAATAGAGGACGCCAAAACACTGACGGCAATACTGATGGCGGCGCAAAAAGTAGGCCGGATAGGATTGTAGGCGGCGATATGATACGCGATTATCTGCTCGATTTCTTGAACTATTTGTCCGTAGAGAAAGGGCTGGCCAAGAATAGTATCGACGCGTACGAGTTGGACCTCCGCCGATACCTCGACTACCTGGACGAGGCCGGTATCGCTTCTTTTGACACGGTCACATACGACCTGGTCCTGGCGTACCTGAAGAGGCTGCGCGAAGAGTATGGCGACGCTTCGGTGGCCAGGAAGGTCGCGTCGCTCAAAGCGTTCCACAAATTTCTCGTCCGTGACGGCGTGACCGAGAACTTTCCTACCGCCGACATCAGGGCGCCCAAGAAGGCGCGAAAATTGCCGAAAGTGCTCTCGGTGGCCCAGGTCGGCAAACTTCTGGAGCAGCCTTTAGGGGCTAGTCCGGGTGTTATGCGAGACCGGGCGATACTGGAGCTGCTGTACAGCAGCGGTTTGCGGGTCTCGGAATTGGTCGCCCTCGATGCCGAGGATGTGGACCTGCGCAACGGCTATCTGCGCTGTTTGGGCAAGGCTTCCAAAGAGCGCATCGTTCCCCTGGGCAGCCACGCGTCGGAGGCGGTGACCGAGTATATCAACAAATCGAGGCCCCAATTAGCGGGTAAGTACCGCCCGACGGCGCTCTTTCTGAATGTTAGAGGCGAGCGCCTGTCGAGGCAGAGCTGTTGGAAAGCGGTAAAGAAATACGCGGAGAAAGCCGAAATCGGAGATATGTATCCGCACTCGCTGCGACATTCGTTCGCCACGCACCTGCTCGCTAACGGAGCGGACCTCAGGGTGGTGCAGGAATTGCTCGGGCACGCCAATATCTCGACGACGCAGATATATACGCACGTCACCAAAGAAAAACTGCGGGCGGTTTACGAGCGCGCGCACCCGAAGGGGTCTAAGGGATAACGAACGACTGCGACTTACAGGAGAGATATGTCTCAGATAAAAAGGGTATTACTGATAGTTTTCGATAGCGTCGGCGCGGGCGCTCTGCCCGATGCCGCCAAATACGGGGATGAGGGGAGCAACACGCTCGGCAATACCGCGAAAGCGGTAGGCGGGCTGGCCGTTCCCAACCTCGGCGCCTTGGGGCTCGGCAATATCATAGAGATAGAAGGGGTCGAGCCGGCGGAGCAGCCGCTTGCGTTCTTCGGCAAGATGGCCGAGGCGTCCCCGGGTAAAGACACTACGACCGGGCATTGGGAGATGATGGGCTTAGCGCTCGAGACCTTGTTCCCGACCTATCCGAACGGTTTTCCGGCGGAGGTCATCGATGCCTTCGAGAAAGCGATAGGGCGGGGAACTCTCGGCAACAAAACGGCCTCCGGCACCGGTATCATGGAAGAACTCGGTGAGGAACACATGAAGACGGGCAAGCCGATTATTTACACCTCGGCCGATAGCGTCTTTCAAATCACGACTCACGAGGAGATAGTCCCGATAGCCGAACTCTATTGGATGTGCGAGGCGGCGCGCAAGATTCTAACTGGTGAGCACGCGGTGGGCCGGGTTATCGCACGGCCGTTTATAGGGGAGCCGGGGAGTTTCGCGCGGACTCACCGGCGAAAAGACTTCTCCTTGAAACCGCCGGCGAAGACCGTTTTGGACTACGCGCGGGAGGCGGGTGTCCCCGTCTACGGCGTCGGCAAGATACGGGAGATATTCGCGGACATGGGCGTCCCGGAAGGAATCCACACGGAGGGCAACATGCACGGCCTAGACGAGACCCTCAAGGCAATGCGCGAGCGCAAAACGGGCATCGTATTTACGAACCTCGTCGATTTCGACAGTGAGTGGGGACACCGGAATAACCCCGAGGGTTACGCGCGGGGGCTGGCCGCGGCCGATGCCCGCCTACCCGAGATTGTCGAAGCGCTAGAGAGTGACGATGTCTTGATAATCACCGCCGACCATGGCTGCGACCCGACAACCCCGAGCACCGACCACTCCCGCGAATACGTGCCCTACCTTATCTATGGGCGCTCGTTAGGCCCAGGCAGGAGTCTCGGCGTGCGGTCGACCTTTGCGGATATAGGGAAGACCATCGCCGACCTGCTCGGTTTCGAGGCGCCGGTCCGCGGGACCAGTATGAAGAGCGAGTTGTTACCTTAACGGCTTAATCCTCGGATGGTTCGAATTTGCTTTCGAATTTCTCCATTAACTGCGGCATTGTCGTGTACTCCATGTCTTCGTGGCCGAGCCGGTGCGGCTCGAATGGCCCATGACGGCGGATATAATCGGCTACCTCGAGGCATTGCCGACGAGCCCCGTCGAAGGCGATGTCCTCGAACATGTCACGGGGGCCGATAAGCTTGCCGTGAGCGAGCTGGAAGCCGTAGGCTACGACTCTGGGTGGGCCATCGAACCTGGAGGGGTGGCAGTCGGCAAAGGATGTCGGCATTATAGGCCCATGATGGGAGCCGCGCATCCAGCCCGCGACCATATACGGCATCGAGAACGGCTCGAGAACTTCGCCGACCGCCGGAAGCCCGCTCTGGCAGCGCACTATCATAACCGGGTCGTCTTTGCCGACATATCTGCCGGCTATCAAGCTGAGTTTCTGCGTCGAGGTTACGGCCGCGATCATGTTGTCGGAGTTTCTGAAGACATGTTTGATAACGTAGCGCCCGGGCGCGCCGATGAACATCAGCAGCGAGTAATAATCCTCCGGCAGTTTGAGCAGCAGCTTCCGCTTGTTAATGAGGTCGTGAATCTCGAAACTGAAACCCGTCGTCATGTTGGGGTCGATGACGAGGCCCGCCGTATTGAACGGGTCGCCGAACATCTTAAACAGGGGATAGTTCCAGGCGCCCGGCTCGGTCTTGTCCGCGAGGAAGCAGATTATCGGCTCGCTCGGGCGCTCCTCGATGTCCATTTCCGCGACACCCGGACCCATCCCTCGAACATTGCCGGAGAACGCTTCGGCCAGCAGGTCTTGCCCCGCGCCGTATTGCGCGTATTCCCTCGCGACCTCGGTCATCTCCTCGAAGGTCTCCCAAGCGAAACGGTGTATCGGCTCGGCGTCGATGCCGTTGTGGTGGGTCATTATCAACGAGGTATCGTCCCCGACCTGACCGACATGGTAATCGACGATAAGGCCGTCCGCTTTTATCTTCGCCAGCCGCTCACCCGCTTTGTCGAGAAGCGCCGGGTGGACGTCGCTATGCCCAACGAACCCGCCGACATCCGCCTTGATGATGCTGACCGTCAGTCTATTATCAGCCATGTCTCCTCCCTTTCTACTCCGCTGGTCCAGAGTCAAATGCTCTAGGCCATACTTTATGCGCGCGTATTTACTCGGTATTTACCCGTTATTATTGAAGATTATTGGGGTGTGCGGATTTGGAGATAAGAAGGCTTTAGCTCAAGAGCTTTCTAAACTCGGGTATTTCTTTATCGAGATACCAGAAGATCTGTCCGATTGGCGAGCCGGCCGATGCGATGATTCCGAGCATTACCGACTCGGTAACGGGGTTAAGGATGACGACGAGTTTATCTAGCTGAAGGAAGAGCATCCGAACGTGTCCGTCTTGAAGGCCTATCTCAAGATCTTCGGCGCTCTTTTCCAACGATACGAGCGCAGAGGTTACGTCGGGAAGGTCGATTCTGAGCCGGTTGAAGGACGAAACGACGTTACCGGTGACGGTAAACAGCCAAACTGTGCTGACGCCTTGGATGTCGCCGAGGCGGGTAAGTCTTTCGAGCAGCAACTTCTCGGTAGAGAGGTCCGTCGCTAGCGGGCGTTTGCGTTCCAGGCGCGGCTCGGGCGCGGCCGTCGGGCCGTAGGTGCGCCGTTTAGCGCCGCTTTCATCGGCACATTGGGCTTCGGCAAAGAGGCTCGTGTAGTGGTCGAGAATCGACTTTACTTTCGAATGAAGCTCCTGCTTCGAGATGACAAGTTCCTCGTGTTCGTTTAGAAAAGCATCGCGCTCGGCGCCTGCCGCTTCTATCGGCTCGCGTGCTTCATCCGAGGCTCTCGCAATTATCGAGGCCGTTTCATCGGTCGCTTTATCGACAATTTCAGCGGCGCGTTTACCGAAGTCATCTTCGGGGACCGCGGCCTCGTCGACGAGTTCCCTAAAGTCGGAGAGTATCTCTTCCGTAGCGCCCAGTTCTGTCTTTAGACGCTCGATTTCATCCTTAGCGATCCGCAAGTCGAGATGGAGTTTCGCCAGGAATCTATCGACGTCGTCTTTTTTATAACCAAAGAGTTCTCTACCCAATTCTTGGTCGTCTTGCACGCCAATCCCCTATTTAGAAAGATTCGTTCTTCATTTATCGCGGCGACACCAACAGGAACTCGTTTAATATATGCTCCAGCATGCCGCACGAACGAGGCAATGGCTGGAATTACAGTATTATACATTGTATTCATGCTCCAGCACATGTTCAACTTAAACAAAGATGGATAAACGACGAGGGGCGGTCGGCGATTGAATCCGGAAAATGAAGGGCTTGGGGGCGCATACCGGTCGTAAGTATAGTATTTGGCGTCGAACTTATTTACGGCGCTTGTCTGCTATTTCTTGGCGGTCGTGGTAGTCGTCGCGGGTGCCGGCCGGCTCACCCGTATTCCCTTCCAGAGTTCGAAATCGCTCGGGGCGACAGCGCCGATTCTCAAGTAATCCCAATCGATAAAGCGGACGGCGCCGCCGCTTTTGTCGCCCTCCCAGCGGGCGGGAAGGTCGTCTTCGGTGAAGGTGAGCGCGGCGTTCTCGCCGGAGGGTAAGATGTCGAGCAGGCTGTGCGTCCCCGACGCCGTCGCTGTTGAGAGGCCCTCCAAAAACATCGTCGCGATAAGTTCGTTAAACGCGGGCATATTAGTCGGGTCGAACGGTGTTTCGTGCGCTATTCGGGTCGGCACGTCTATCACCCAGAGCTTCTTTTGCGCGGCGTTGACAATGAGCACCTTGCTCTTGGTGGAATTTTCGAAACGGTAGTTCAAACCGTCCTGCGTCCAAAGTCCCTCGAAGCCTTTTTCGGTCGAGACTTTCGCCCTGAATGGTCTCTTTCGGGCCGAGGTAATAACTAGTTCGAGCTGCTCACGCAAGTGATCTTCGGGGGTAAGCGGCATGAGTGAGTTGTTTTCGGCGGTATTGTTTTGGACGGTCTCCAGAGCCGGCTCATCGACTTGCCCCGCGACCTCGAACAGGACGAGGGCGGCGGCGAGCATCACCAAAATGACGATTGCGGGGAGCGCCCCCGGTTTCTCGTCTTTAATCCGCGCGAAAAAAGACTTATCTTCAGTTGTCCTAGGTTTTGTTTTTTTGCCGCTCATAATTGAAAATAAAGACACGGCTCGACGAGCCGATTGTTTTACGTGCCTTTTTAGGGCAAGCCCTGATAATATATATAGACATTATACACGATAGCCGCAAAGACTGTGCAAAGCGCGGTTTAGGGACGGTGAGAGCGGTGGAAGAAGAGGATATGGCGCGCGGTGGAAGAGGAGGCGGATACGATGAGCATTACGCGGTTGCTGGCCAAGAAGCGCGACGGTAAAGCCCTGACCGATAGCGAGATACGGTTTTTAGTCGGCGGCTATGTCGCCGGCGAGATTCCCGATTATCAGATGTCGGCGTTTTTGATGGCGGCCTTCATCCGGGGACTCGACGAGGATGAGACCTTTTCGTTGACCGGGGCGATGGCCGAGAGCGGTGAAACCATTGACTTAAGCTCCATCGGCGGGGTTAAAGTAGACAAGCACAGTACCGGCGGGGTGGGCGACAAGGTGACGCTGGTTCTGGCGCCGATGATGGCGGCGGTAGGCGCGAATGTCGCCAAGATGTCGGGGCGCGGGCTCGGGCACACGGGCGGCACTATCGATAAGCTCGAGTCGATACCCGGCTTCCACAGCGACCTCGGCCGGGGCCGGTTTATCGAGCAGGTAGCTGAAATCGGAATCGCCCTAATCGGACAGACCGATGAGATCTGCCCGGCGGATAAGAAGATATATGCTTTGCGTGATGTGACGGCGACGGTGCCGAACATTCCGCTGATAGCGAGCAGCATAATGAGTAAGAAGATAGCGGGCGGAGCCGATGTGATACTCCTCGATGTCAAGGTGGGGACGGGCGCGTTCATGAAGACGCTCGACGAGGCTAAAGAGCTGGCGCAAACGCTGGTGTCGCTTGGCAAGCGCTTCGGGAAGCAGTCCGTTGCGGTCATAAGCGACATGAGCCAACCCCTCGGAATCACCATCGGAAACGCGCTCGAAGTTGAAGAGGCGATAGATACGATGAAGGGCTTCGGCTCGCCCGACTTGCTCGAGCTTTGCACAGAGTTGGGTGCGCAGTTGATGATGAAAGCGGGCCTGGCGGCGAGCCCGCGGGAGGCCGTTGAGGCGCTCAGCGAGGTTCTGGAAAGCGGCAAGGCTTTAGAGAAATTCAGGGAGTTCATAGAAGCGCAAGGCGGCGACGGGAGCGTCGTCGACGACCCGAGGCGGGTCTTGCCGCACGCCAAATATGTAGAGGATTTGATTATCGCGGATAGCGGCTATGTGGTCGGTGTCAACGCCGAGGAACTCGGCGTCGCGGCGCGCATCCTGGGCGCGGGGCGAAAGACCAAAGACGACGTCATCGACCATACGGCGGGAATCGTCGTCGCGAAAAAGGTCGGCGATTATATCAACGCGGGCGAGACCGTCGCGCAGATGCGAAGCGGCGACGCGCATTCGCCGGCGGCGGTGAGCAGTTTGGTCTATGAGGCGTTCACCCTATCGCCAAACCCGCCGGAAGCTAAGGCGCTCATTTATGATATTATTGATTGAGATTTGCGACGCGATAAACGGCGATTACCATGCCTTAAAAAACTTTTACATATATCGGGCATAATGGATAGAACAAACCGTTTGAACTTTAGCCAAACGGTTTTTCTGGTAAAGAGCAGGCAACGACATGGAAGTAATAACCGCGCACATAAACGCCGATTTCGACGCGTTCGCGTCGACGGTGGCGGCGCAAAAAATATATCCGGACGCCAAGATAGTCTTGGCCGGGGCGCAGAACAAGAACGTCCGGGAGTTTTTGGCGCTCCATGATGACGTAATCGACACGCTGGAGCTTAAGCATCTCGATAAGAAGACGGTCTCGCGCCTTATCATTGTGGATACTAAGATAGGCCGGCGCCTCGGCGAACTCCAAGACCTCGCCTACAAGCCGGGAATCGAGGTCTTCACCTTCGACCACCACCCTTCGACCAACGAGGACGTTCCAATTACCAGGGATTTCTCGGAAAACGTCGGCTCGACGACGACGATTCTGACAAAAATAATCAGGGACAAAGGGATTAAGCTTACGCCGTTCGAGGCGACGCTCTTCGCGCTCGGCATACACGAGGACACCGGCTCGCTGACGTTTAGAACGACCACCTATGATGACGCGGAAGCGCTGGCATATCTGATGGGCAAGGGCGCCAACATCGACGTCATCAACCGGTTTCTCAACCCGGTGCTCGAGCCGGAACAGCACGACCTGTTGGACAGGCTGCTCCACGCGTCGCGCGTCATCGACGTTAGCGGCACTCCCATTATGGTGACGAGAGCGGTCGTTGACGAATATATCGAGGGCGGCTCGGTCGTCGCCTCGAAGATAGCCGACATCGAAAATATCGATGTCCTATTCGTCCTGCTCGAACACGACGATAGGGTCTATATCATAGGGCGCAGCCGCACCGAGGTCGTCGATGTCGGAAAGATTCTTGAGGATATGGGAGGGGGAGGCCATGCCCAGGCGGCCTCCGCGTCGGTAAAAGAGAAAGACGCCGCGATAGTCGAGGCCAAGCTTGAACGAGCTATACGAGCGCATGTAAAAGAACCGTTGACGGCGCGTGAGATAATGTCGGCGCCGGTGCGCACGATTAACGCGGATATCAGCATAAAAGACGCCAATAAATTGATGATGAGTTATGGATATAACGGGCTACCCGTCGTCGAGGACGGCAAGTTGGTCGGTATTATCGGACGGCGCGAGATAGACAAGGCCGCCCATCACGGTTTGAGCCACGCGCCGGTCAAGGGCTTTATGATGCGAAGGATAGAGCCGGTCGCGCCGGACACACCGCTCCCCGACATACGGCGCCTGTTGAGCGACGAGAGTCTGGGGCGGATACCGGTTGTCGATAAAGGCAAGGTAATCGGCATCGTGAGCCGTACCGATATCCTCAAAGCGCTCGGGGGAAGTGAGTATTTCAGCGGCCCGAAAGGGGCGCTCCACGCCAAAGCCGAGTATAGTCGAGGTGAGATAGCCCAGAAGATAAAGACGCTGCTGCCGGGGGACGTCCAGAAGCTCTTGCGCGACATCGGGGATTTGGCCGACGAAACCGGCTACACGGTCTACCTCGTCGGCGGTATCGTCCGCGACCTCTTGCTCGACCACAGAAACCTGGACGTGGATATCGTCGTCGAAGGTGACGCAATCGAATTCGCCAACCTTTTCACCGCGCATGTCGGGATAGGCGCCCGGATGCGGCCTCATCGCAAGTTCGGCACGGCGGTCGTCATTATGCCCAATGGGTTCAGGGTCGATTTCGCGTCGGCAAGGGCTGAGTTCTACGAGAGGCCGGGCGCGTTGCCGCAGGTAGAGCCGACCTCGCTCCGCCACGACCTGGCGCGCCGCGACTTTACGATAAACGCGATGGCGGTGAGCTTGAACGCCAAGACCTTCGGCAAACTCCTCGACTATTTCAACGGGCAACGAGATTTAAAAAACGGGCGCGTCCGCATATTGCACAACTTGAGCTTCATCGAGGACCCGACGAGAATCTTTCGCGGCGTCCGGTTCGAGCAGCGGTTCGGCTTCAAGCTCGATTCCGAGACCGAAGAGCAGCTCCGCAAGGCGATTGAGATGGATTTAATCGGACACCTATCGGATGCGCGCGTCAGGGACGAGATGTTGCTGATTCTCTCCGAGGCGGCGCCGTTTAAGACCTTGAAACGGCTTCAGGAGCTGGGAGCGCTCTCCATCCTGCACCCAAAAATCGTAATCGATACCGAACTCAAAGCGCTCTTTGGCCGCATCGGCGACGCGGTGCGCGAACTCGACCATCATTTCGCCCATGAGGTAAAGAAGCTGATGCCCTATCGGGCCGGACTTCTCAGACATCTAAATAAAAAAGAGCTGGAAGCATGGCTCAGCCGCATGAAAATAAAGAAATCCGACAAGGCGCGGTTGGAGGAGCTGATACTCGAAGTCCCCAAGGTCTTGAAGGGGTTGGAGGGGAGCGAGCGGCCCAAGAACAGCGATATCTACAAAATGCTCAACCCGCTATCCCCGGAGGCGCTGGTCTTTGCGCATGCGCTGACCAAGAGCCTCGCGGCGCGACGGCGCATCCATTACTATCTTTCGAGCCTGCGCGGCGTCAAAGTATCGGTCGATGGACGGGCCCTGCGGAAAATGGGATTTCCGCCCTCACCGGTGTATAATATTGTTTTGAGAGAGCTGTTGGCCGCAAAACTAGACGGAAAAATCAACACGCCCGAAGAAGAACTGGAATACGTAGCCGGCCGGTTCGACCGGCTCGATAAGGAGAGTATGGAGTAATTGAATTTAGAGAGTATGCTTTTTAGAATACCGGCGCTGCTTATCGCCGTTACGGTCCACGAATTTATGCACGGAAAGATAGCGCACCTATACGGAGATTCGACCGCCAAAGACCAGGGACGATTGACGCTCAACCCGCTTAAACACCTCGATCCCTTGGGTACGCTCATGATAATCGTCGCGGGCTTCGGCTGGGCTAAACCGGTTCCGGTCAATCCGCACCGGTTCCAAGACCCGCGCAAACACATGATGCTGGTAGGCCTGGCGGGGCCGCTCGCCAACTTTACGGCGGCATACCTTTTGGCGAGGCTCTTTTATCTGCCGATGCCGGAGGTCGTTTCAACGCTTCTGGGCGTTACGATATGGATAAACGTGATGCTCGGCATCTTTAACCTGTTGCCTATTCCGCCGCTCGACGGCTCGAAAATAATCCCCTATTTCTTACCCGAGAGTATGCAGGACGCCTGGTACGGTTTCGAGCAGTACGGGTTTATCATCCTCCTGGGCCTCGTCTTTCTCGTGCCGGGATTCTTAAGCACGGTTCTGGGCCCGCCAATCGAGTTTATGTTGCGGTTTGTCTACGCGGGGTTGCCCGCGTAGACCCGAGAAGATAAGCTGTAAGCTGACAAACAAGGAGATGAATATTATTTGGCTAAACGAGTTGTAAGCGGGCAGCGGCCGACCGGAAGACTCCATCTGGGGCACTACTTCGGGACGCTGCAAAAATGGGTGAGCCTGCAGGATGATTATGATTGCCTCTTTTTTGTGGCGGATTGGCACGCGCTGACCACCAAATACGATGACGTCGGCGAGATAGCCAACGATACCCGTGAGATGGTCATCGATTGGCTGGCGGTCGGTCTCGACCCGAAGAAGTGCTTTATGTATAAGCAATCCGAGATTCCGGAGGTAGCGGAGTTATACCTCTATCTATCGATGATAACGCCGGTTTCGTGGCTGGAGCGGAATCCGACCTATAAAGAGGTCGTCCAGGAGCTGACCGGGAAAGATATTTCAACGTCGGGCTTTTTGAGCTACCCGATATTGCAGGCCGCCGACATCATCCTGCCACGGGGCGAAGTGGTGCCCGTCGGCGAAGACCAACTACCGCACCTGGAGCTTGGCCGCGAGATAGTAAGACGATTCAACTTCCTATACGGGGATTATTTTGCGGAGCCGCAGTCGATGCTGTCGCCTGTCAAACGGCTTCTAGGCATAGATGGCCGCAAGATGAGTAAGAGCTATAATAATTCGATTTACCTCTCGGACGAGCCCGATACGATTCGCACGAAGGTTAACCAGATGATAACCGACCCGGCGCGCATCAAAAAGACCGACCCGGGCAGCCCGGATGTGTGCATGGTCGTCTATCCGATGCACCAGGTTTATACGCCGTCGGCGGAGCTTGAGGAGATAGAGGTAAAGTGCCGCGAGGCCGCGTGGGGATGTATGGCGTGCAAGCGCGAGTTGGCCGATAGGATTGTCGACTCGCTCACCGGGTTCAGGGAGAAACGCGCCGAAATAGAGCGCGCGCCGGGCATAGTCGATGAGGTGTTAAGAGAAGGATTGCACCAGGTGAGGCCGATTTGCCGCGCGACAATCAAAGACGTGCGCGAAAGGCTCAACATTAGATGATGGTAAAAGAGGGGCGGGACAATGGCGTATCAGATTAAATCAGAGATGTATGAAGGGCCTTTTGACCTCCTCTTAAGTCTGGTTTCGCGCCGGAAGATAGACATTTACGATATTTCGCTTGCGGGGATAGCCGATGAGTACCTCGAGCATATCGATTCGATGCAAGACCTCGACCTCGATATAAGCACTGAGTTTTTGCTGGTAGCGGCGACCCTTTTGGATATTAAAGCCGCGAGCCTGCTTCCGAAGAAGGAAGAGGCGTCCGAGGAGGACGAGATATCGCCGCAAGAAGCCCGCGAGATTCTAATCGCGCGGCTGCTGGAGTATAAGAAATTCAAGAACGTGGCGGCGGAGCTTGCCGCGAGATACGACGCCGAAAGCAAATACCACCTCCGTGATGTCGGCGTCGAAGAGGAGTTCAAAAACCTCATACCCGATTTTCTTGCGGGCGTCTCGCGCGAGCGGATGCGCAAACTCTATCTTGCGATTAACGAGAAGAAAGAGATAGGTTTAACCCAAGCCGACCACATCACCCCGAAACCGCTGAGCGTCGAGACCTTTATCGACAGGGTAAAAGAGCGGCTGCGCGGAGTGAAGTCGAGAAGTTTCCGCGAGTTGACGGCGGACTGCACCGAAAAGGTCGAACTCATAACGGCGTTTCTTGCCGTACTCGAGCTTTATAAGCAGGGTATCGTCGACATCGGGCAGGCGGAGACCTTTGGGGATATCATGGTCATAGTAGCGGATAAATCGGGAGTGATAGCGTGAGCGATACTAATGTGAGATTGCGCGGGATAGTCGAGTCGCTGCTGTTCGTGAGCGACCAACCGCTCTCAGTGGAGAAGATATCGGAGATTGTCGAGGTAGACGGGGAGGAAATCAAAAAAGTACTCGAAGACCTCGAGAACGAATACAAGCGCGCCGACCGCGGTTATCAGCTAAGGGAGGTTGCGGGTGGTTTTCGGATGAATAGCCACCCGGCATACAGTCCGTACATCGAGAAACTCCTCATCTCTTTCGACCACCGCAGGCTCACCCAGGCGGCGCTGGAGACGCTCTCGATTATCGCCTACAAACAGCCGGTCACAAAGGCCGATATCGGCGCTATCCGCGGCGTCAATTCAGACGGCGTCATAAACACGCTGCTCAACCGCGACTTGATAAAAGAGGAAGGCAAGCAGGACAC
The DNA here is from genome assembly GCA_018333515.1 of Actinomycetota bacterium. Taxonomy (NCBI): domain Bacteria; kingdom Bacillati; phylum Actinomycetota; species Actinomycetota bacterium. The sequence continues at coordinate 84,772 of JAGXSZ010000005.1, read as the reverse complement.
GCCGGGCCAACCGATACTCTACGGAACGTCGACGCGTTTCATGGAGTCGTTTGGCATGCGCAGCCTCGCCGAGCTGCCGCCACTCGACGAATTCAACCCCGACGAAGACATCAGGCGCCAAATCGAGGATAACCTGCGGACACAGGCGGTTGTGGAGTAGGGCGATTGGGCTGCGGATATGCAATACACGAGAATAGCACAGACGTTCTACCGCGCTGAACTTACTCTCAACACATTACGCACGAAATAAATATAGTGGTATGATATAAGGTAATACCAGGGAGGTGCCTGTTCATGGGAAAAGCAAAGATTGCCATCACTTTAGATGAGGGATATGTTGAACAGATTGACAGGCTTGTTAGTGAGCGCGTCTTCCAAAATCGCAGCCAGGCGGTTCAGGAAGCGGTGTCCGAGAAATTGCGGCGAATGAAACGCAGTCGACTTTCGACGGAATGCGCAAAACTTGATCCGGCTTTTGAAAAAGCAATGGCCGAAGAAGGCATGAACGAGGATATAAGCGAATGGCCCGAATATTAAGGGGCGAGGTTCGCTGGGCTGATCTAAATCCTGTTCGAGGCCGTGAGCAGGCGGGATTAAGACCGGTGTTAATCTTAAGCAATGATGTTTTCAATGAGCGCTCGGGTACCGTTATCGCGGTTGCGATTACAAGTCAGCCGCAAAAAGCCGGATTTCCGCTAACCCTTGAATTAGTCGCCGGTAATTTGCCAAAGCAATCCCGGGCTAAGATTAGCCAAGTTCGCACACTTTCAATCGAGCGAATCGGCAAGCTCATGGGCAGGGCGTCCCAAGAAGAAATGGCGCAAGTCATCGATGGCTTGAATGAAATAATTGCCTAATAAATCACGTCGGCGCATGGCTAAGGAGTGACAATGGCTTGGATTAATCTGATAATCGCCGGTCTCTTTGAGATTGGCTGGCCCCTGGGGCTAAAACTCTCGCAAACGACAAACAACAAGGTCTCGTGGATACTCTTCGCTGTTGTCTCTATGGGCGTTAGCGGCTTATTCCTCTGGCTGGCCCAAAAGCAAATACCGATGGGGACAGCCTATGCGGTGTGGACGGGGATCGGAGCCGTCGGGGCGTTTGTCATAGGGATACTGCTCTTCAAAGACCCCGCGACCATCTTTCGGATTGTCTCAGTAACATTCATCGTCGTCGGGATTGTCGGGTTGAAATTGTCTCATCCATAGAGCGAAATCAGCGGAAATCATTTAGGGAACGGCTAGACCATGAGAGAGATGATTTCAAGCGGCCGTTAAGTCGATGCCCTCACGTACGGCCTCGCGAACAATAGTAATTTGGCCGGCCTTCTCATTAAATTCGGCAGGTGTATAACACAGGGCTTCTAATGCTTGGGGTAAGCGCCAGTAGTTATAAAGCATTTTAGTGCGAGCGGTAAAGAAGATTCCTTCAAAATCCGGCGAAACGACTACAAAGTCATAGTCGCTATCTTTAAGAGCCGCATTCCCGGCTCTTGATCCAAAAAGGATAACTCGAACTATATTAAAATTACTTTTAATATTCTGTATAAACCGTAACACTTCTTTGTCTACTTTAACTTCTGCTTGACCCATGCAACTATCTCCTCAGCTTGGACAAGATGTACGCTTGCCAGTTTTTCGTCATAAAGTTCGGCGGGCGCTCCATAGGCGGCATCCGGATATCTGCTGGTTATGTATTCGGGTCCTAAATCTCGAACACTTGTCATAATTTCCTCCGGTGATTCTAGGGCTGTCCCTAGCGCAATCAGATTATGCGTTTTTGTGGGCAGTTCTCTCATCGTTTCAATAAAAAGCGCTTTTAATGCTTTTTCAGCGGCTTGATGCGCGAAAAACACGCACGCATAATAGCGCCGGGCGTACAGGTTAACCCGCGCCGTTACTAAGTCTTCATTTGCTTGCTTCCACCAAAGTTCTGTTTCCGGCCTCATGTTTCTATTATAACGGTAAATATCTACTCAAGCGATAGAGCTATAGCGATTTTCACGGGGCCGGCTTAACGCTCCGAGACTAAAGCGTCCGCCCTGTACGCCGGAGGTCAACTTATGTCAAGAATACAAATCGATTCACAGCTTGATTAATCTGCGGTAATGTCAGGGCGCGATATATTATCACCGGTATGTTATATGGCAAAATCAACGGATTTGCAATATTATATGGATTAGCATAAACAATGTTGGGCACCTAAGGAGAGCAATTCGTAGATGAAAGCCGAAAGAGATGAACGTTTCAGCGGCCACACGCTTGTCGATTTTACGGTTTTTGAAAACCTTCCCCCGCTCCTTTCGCATCGATGGCCCTCGTGTTGAAATCCAGCGTCAAATTGGAAATGCTGTTCCATCGCTTCTAGCGGAAGCGTTGGCTAGAGAAATTGTGAGTCAAGTTACTGGAAAGAGCTTTAGTGGACGCTACAATTTAGAGGTGGAGCGGGCGCAAACTATTGCTCCACCTGAACCCGTGTTTGATGTCCCTCAAGAGTATCTTCCCCTTTTGGGAAAACATGCCCCTCATCCAGGTACGGTCAAGGGGCGGTCCTATCAAAACAACCACCCCCAAAAAACACAACCCTACTTCAACCTAACCTCCCGATAAAGTTTGTCTATCTCCGCCTCGGTCAAGTGGCGGCAGTCACCTATGGGGATGTCGCCGAGGATTATGTTGTCGATGGCTATGCGTTTTAGCATGACGACGTCGTGGCCGACGGTTTGGAACATGCGGCGTATTTGGCGTTTTCGGCCTTCGTGGATGGTTATCTCGACTATCGATGTGGCCTTGGTGCGGTTGAGGATGGTGACTTCGGCGGGGGCCGTTATGCCGTCCTCCAGCATGATGCCTTGGCGGAGCATCGCGAGGTCGCTGTCGGCGGGATGGCCTTCGACCTCGGTGATATAGCGCTTCTTTACTTTATAGCGGGGGTGGGTGAGCCGGAAGGCAAGCTCCCCGTCGTTGGTCAGGAGCAGGAGACCCTCGGTGTCTAAATCAAGTCGGCCCACGGGGAAAACCCGGTCGCTGATGCCGCCGAGAAGGTCGATGACCGTGGGGCGTCCGAAATTATCGGTAACGCTCGTCAAGAAGCCGGGGGGCTTGTTGAGCGCCAGGTAGATATGGGCTTCTTTAAGGCGGAGCAGTTTGTCGTCGAGTTCTACCCGGTCGGTGGTAGGATTGACCTTCGTACCCAGTTCGGCGACGACCTCGCCGTTGACCTTTACCCTGCCGTCGGTGATATATTTTTCGCACTGCCTGCGCGACCCCGCTCCGGCGCGTGCCATGAATTTTTGTAAGCGCTCTTCCATCTGTCCCACCGCTTCTATAGTTTGCGAGTCGCTTATGATTATAGCAAAGAAACCGCGCGTACGCATGATAAATGCATGGGACTCGCCGCTATTGTCCGCGAATACGGAGGCGGGTGCGCCAAGAGACTTACCGGCAGTGAGCCGCGCTATTGGTTGTATGGTCAGGTATTTATGCATATAATCGAAGAGCATATGGATATCCAGGCGCCGCTTTGGGCGGAGAATAGGGAAGCCGGTGAGAATCCGGCGCGGGGAGTTATGGAAAAAGACAACGGGTCGGTAATCTTGTTTTTGGGCGGGGCGCGCAGCGGCAAGAGCGCGCTAGCCGAGAATATCGCGTCGGGATTTGACAAGGTGGCGTATATCGCCACCGCCGAGGGGATAGACGACGAGATGATCGAGCGCATCGAACAACACCGGAGCGTGAGGCCGAGCAACTGGGCCACCTACGAGGTCGACGGGGGGCTATCCGAGACCTTTGAGAAGGCGGCCGACGGTGCCGACGCGGTAATCATCGATTGCGTGACGGTGTATGTCGGGCGACGGATGCACAAGATAGCCAACGACCTGGAGATTGTCGAGGAGATTGTCGATGTCATAAAGGCCGCAAGCGTCTCGGGAAAGACGGTCCTTATCGTCTCGAACGAGGTGGGTATGGGCGTGGTGCCGGAGTATCCGGTGGGGCGCAGGTATCGCGACTTGCTGGGGATTATCAACCAGCGCATCGCCGCGCTCTCGGACAAGGTGATTTTGACGATAGCCGGCGTCCCGGTCGACATCAAGGCGCTCGGGATAGCGGACGCCGAATACACGGGTCTAGCATGAACGCAAAGACCATAATGTTTCAGGGGACCTCCTCTGACGCGGGAAAAAGTCTGTTGGCGGCGGCGCTCTGTCGCATACTCGTTAATAAAGGCGTCAAAACGGCGCCGTTTAAGAGCCAGAACATGGCGCTAAACTCGTATCCCACTGTGGACGGCTGTGAAATAGGGCGGGCGCAGGCGTTGCAGGCGATGGCGGCGCGAATCGAGCCGTCCGTCCACATGAATCCAATCCTCTTAAAACCGACGGACAACCGGCGCGCTCAAGTAATCGTGCGCGGCAAGGTCTATAAAAACCTTTCGGCGCGTGAATATCACGAAGAAAAGGCGGGCCTCCTGGGGTTGGTCGAGGAATCGTTGGGGATATTGCGCGCGCACAACGATGTCGTGGTAATCGAGGGCGCGGGCAGCCCGGCCGAGATAAACCTGAAAAAAGAGGATATCTCGAACATGAGAATCGCCAAGATGGCGGGCGCTCCGGTGATGCTCGTTGGAGATATCGACCGGGGCGGGGTCTTCGCCTCACTCGTCGGCACCCTCGAGCTGCTCGACGAAGACGAGCGCGACTTGGTGAAGGGCTTGATAATCAACAAGTTCCGCGGCGATGTGAGCCTGCTGACGCCGGGAATCGATTTCATAGAAGAAAGAACGGGAGTCAGGGTGCTCGGTACCGTCCCGTATGTGCTCGACCTCAAGATAGACAGCGAGGATTCGCTCGCGCTCGATCGGGCCAACCGCGTAACCGCAAACGGGGCCGCCGTCGATATCGCGGTCATTCGACTGCCGCGCATCGCGAACTTTACCGACCTCGACACCTTCGGGCACGAGCCGGGCGTCAACCTGCGCTATGTCTTTCCGGGGGAGCCGATTGGCGAGACCGACCTCATCATCATACCGGGGTCGAAGAATACCGTCGAGGACATGGCGGCGCTCCACGAGACCGGCATGGCCGCCCGCATACGGGAGAGCAGGCTCGCCGGGACGCCGGTCATCGGCATTTGCGGCGGCTACCAGATGCTCGGCGAGTTTATCGAGGACGAGTTCGGAATCGAGAGCGACCGCAAGGCTATCGAGGGTATCGGGCTCTTGAGTTGCGGCACCCGGATGTCGCGCGAGAAGGTCACCGTGCAGGTCGAAGCCGAGGTTAGGGGCGGCGGCAAGATGCTTAACGGCGCGACTGGTGGTAAAATAACAGGTTATGAGATACATATGGGCGTCACGCACCGGCTCAACGGAGCCGACGACGCCTTCAGGATAGTCAAAAGGGGCGCCGGAGCTGAAGATATCAGCGACGGTTGCGTCTCGGACGACGGGCTGGTGCTCGGCACATACATACACGGCCTCTTCGACAACGGCCTTTTCAGGAAGTCGGTTCTCGACTATTTGAAAGAGCGCAAAGGGCTGGTGAAAGACAGCCTGGGTGTCGATTACCGGGTCTATCGGGATAAAGAACTCGATAGGCTGGCCGGCGTCGTCGAGTCGAGCCTCGATATGGATTATATCTTTAGTTTGATAGGAGTTTAATGTGTTGTGGGTTCAAGTGGCCATTGCTTACGTGGTCGACCTTGCCATCGGTGACCCGAGGATGATACCGCATCCGGTCGTCCTGATAGGCCGCTTTATCGCTTATCTCGAAGGCCGGGTGTTGGCCCGCGAGTTGAGCGCGGCGGCGAAGCGGGTTGCGGGCGCGCTGGTCGTCGCCGTGGTCGTAGCGTTAAGCGCGGGCACAACCTGGGCAATCATATACTTTGCATACCAGGTCCACTTTACATTAGGGTTTATCGTCTCGATTTGGCTGATATCGACGACCATTGCGACGCGCGGCCTTCTCGATAGCGCGAAGGACGTGGCACGCGCGCTAGATAGCGACGATTTGAGCGAGGCGAAGTTGAAGGTCGCCGAGATAGTCGGGCGCGACACTAAGACTATGAAGCGCAAGGACGTGGTACGCGCGACGATAGAGTCGGTCTCCGAAAACGCGGTCGACGGCGTCATAGCGCCGCTAATCTTCGCCATGATAGGCGGAGCGCCGCTGGCGATGGCGTATAAAGCGGTCAACACGCTCGATTCGATGCTCGGGTACAAAAACGAGCGGTATGAGGATTTCGGATGGGCCGCCGCGCGCCTCGACGATATCGTCAACTACATCCCGGCTCGCGTTTCGGTCTTGATATTGTCGATTTCCGCACTGTTGATACGCCGGGATGCTCTAAAAGCCCTGACGGTCGCGGTACGCGACGGGCGCAAACACGCCAGCGTCAACAGCGGCTACCCCGAGGCGGCGGTAGCCGGAGCAATGGGCGTGCGCCTCGGTGGGACGAACCGCTATGACGGTGTAGCTAGAACGAGCGGTTTCTTGGGCGACGCCAAAGGAGCGCTCACCCAGAAGAACATCAACGAGGTCGCCTGGCTCGTCTTTGTCGCATCGGCGATTACCGTGCTTATCGGGCGCGCGGTATATTTCTTAATCGGCGCGGACTTCGGGCAGTTGGTTAAATTGTTTGGCGGTTAAATTGTTGAAGCAAGCAGATTGCGTATAAATCTTTATCAGTGAACTACTAGGAAAGACATCGATGGACCAGAAGAAAGAACTCGGTTTAATCCATATATATACTGGTGACGGCAAAGGAAAGACGACGGCCTCCGTCGGGCTTGCGGTGCGCGCCGTCGGGAGCGGTTTTCGCGTCTGTATCATCCAATTTATGAAGGGCGAGAGCGAAGAGTCGGGTGAGATAACGACGATTAAGGGCTTCGATTCGGTCTCGGTATCGCGCTTCGGAGGGAACTTGCTCAAAAAGGACCATCCACCGGTCGAGACGATAAAGGCGGATATCTCGGCGGGCCTGCAAAAAGCACGGGACTTGGTTGAGGGCGGCTCCTGCGAGCTGCTCATTCTAGACGAGATAAATGTCGCGCTCTCGACGGGCCTTGCCGATTTAGGCGAGGTGCTCGAGCTGGCGCGGCTCTGCAAGGGCAAGACAGAGCTGGTGATGACCGGGCGCAACGCCCCCCGCGACTTAATGGATATCGCCGATTACGTTACCGAGTTTAAGATGTTAAAGCACCCCTTTGATGAGGGGATTCCAGCTCGCTGGGGGATAGAATATTAAATGGCTATAAGAGTGATGGTGCCGGGGAGCTGCGGCGAGCTGGTCCAGGGGACGATTGGCGGCGTCGATTTTCACGTCACATGCCCGATAGATAGGTTTTCGACGGCGACGGCGACGGTAGAGCGCAATGGCCGGGTTATCGTCGCGGACGGACTCGATAAAACAGCCGAGGCGGTCCGTCTGACGATTGAGCGGAGCGGCATCCCGGCCGGGGTGAGCATCGATATCGTTAGTGACATCCCGCACGGCAAGGGCATGGCGTCGAGCACCGCCGATATCGCGGCCGCCGTAACGGCAACGCGTCTCGCCCTCGGGCAAGCCGCCTCCACCGAGGAGCTTGCTAAGATAGCGCTCTCAATCGAGCCCACCGACGGCATCTTCTTCGACGGCATCGTCATCTACGACCACCGGAAGGGCTTAAGGTTCGAGCCGATAGGGGCCGCGCCGCCGCTCGACATACTCGTTCTCGAGCCGCCCGAAGAGGTGGATACGGTCGTTTTTAATAAGAACAAACTCTCGTCGCATTCGGTCGACGAGCACCTAATAGGCGAAGCATTGGATATGGCGGTCACCGCCATCAAATCCTGGGATATACGGCTTTTGGGGGAGGCGGCCTCGATGAGCGCGCTTCTCAATCAGAAGCTGTTGATGAAGCCGGTCTTGCCCGACGTAATAGATGTTTGCAGGCGAAAGGGCGGCGTCGGCGTCAATGTGGCGCACAGCGGGAGCGTGATGGGGATGCTCGCGGAGGCGGGCTACGGGCAGCGGTTGTTCGAGCGGGTCTCGCATTTGATACCGCGCGCATGCAACGCTTATCTGGTAAGGCTCGTCGATGGCGGCGTACGCTATGCCGATGACCGGGCCTTTATTGTGACCGCGTAGGAGAGTCGGGGGCGCGGCTTTTGACAGCCGCGATAATTGGATATTGGGACGGGATAACGGGGAGTGACGAAACGGATAGACTAAGTGAGCACGGGGGCAACATAAAACGGCTGGCGGAGCGGCTGGGAATCGACGGTGGCGAATTGGTCGATTTTAGCTCCAACATCAACCCATACGGGCCGCCCGAGAATGTAATGGCCGCTGTTAGGCGCGCGGTCGAGAGCATTAGCGAGTATCCCGAGCAGCAGGCGGAGAGCTTCGTTGCGGCGGCGGCCGATGCCTTGCGGGTCGACCCGGAAAATATAGTCGCAAGCAACGGGAGCATCGAGCTGATATATATAATTCCGCGGGCGTGGGATGCGCGGCGGACTCTGTTGCTGGTGCCGAGTTTTACCGAATACGAGATCGCGCTAAAGAAAATCGCGCTAAAGAAAACGGGAGCCGAGATAGCCTACGAGAAAGCACTCGATGCCGCAACCGCGCTGGAGCGGCTCGAAGAGGCGTCGCGCGAGACGGATATGGCGATTATCGGCAACCCCAACAACCCTTGCGGGTACGCAATTGGGCGCGGTGACTTACTCGACCTTATCGATGAGCGGCCGGGTTGTCTCTGGGTAATCGATGAAGCGTTTATCGATTTTGTCGAGGCGCCGGAGCGGGCTACGCTCGCCAACGACGCTATAGCGCGCGAGAATGTGGTGGTCTTGAGGTCGCTGACGAAGATGTACGGTATTGCGGGTTTAAGGCTTGGCTATATGATAGGGTCAACCGCCTTGGCGCGGAAGGTGCGCGCCGAAAAGCATCCCTGGAGCGTCAACAATATCGCCCTCGAAGCCGGTATCGCCGCGCTTGGGGCGGGCGATTTCGCGGAGTCGAGCGCCGCGTCGCTGGCAGCGGAAGCGCGTCGGCTCTCTCTGGAAATCTCGGGTGTCGCGGGGTTGAGAGTTTATGAGCCGTCGACCAATTATATATTGGTCGAAATCGAAGACGGCGAGCGGTCGATGACATCGGCTAAGTTGCAGGTAGAGATGTTGCGGCGCGGGATAGCGATTCGCGATTGCGGCTCATACACCGGTTTAGACGAGCGCTACTTCAGGGTGGCGGTCAAACGCCCCCGGGACAACGATAGGTTGCTCGCCGCGCTGAGAGTGTGTTTACCGTAGCTCAGCCCTTTAGGGCTGATTGAGTAGCAGCAAGCGGAACGTTGAGCAATATCAGGGCTAAAGCCCTGAGCTACGAGTGTGAGAATATCATGGAAATTAAGACGCTTTCGAGGATAGTCATAGCTGGGACGTCGAGCGGGGTCGGGAAGACGACTCTGGCGCTCGCGATTATGGCGGCGCTGACCAGGCGCGGCTTGGGCGTGCAGGGCTTCAAAGTCGGCCCGGACTTTATAGACCCCGGCTACTACGAGATGGTCACAGGCCGACCCGGGCGCAATCTCGATATCTGGATGACCGGGCGGGACACCGCGCGAAGCCTTTTTGAAAACGCGGCGCTCCGGGCGGGTATCTCGATAGTCGAAGGCGTGATGGGTTTTTACGACGGCAAAAACGGCCTGGTCGAGGGGAGTACCGCCGATGTCGCCAAGACGGTACGGGCCCCGGTGTTGCTGACGATAGACTGCGCCAAGACGGGCGGGAGCGCGGGCGCTATGGCGCTCGGCTATCGCGCCTACGATGAAGCCGCCGGCATACAGGGGTTTCTTCTAAACAATGTCGGAAGCGACCGCCATGAGAAAATGGTCAAGAGTTCGGTTGAGGCTGCGACCGGGTTGCCGGTCGTCGGCGTCGTGCGGCGAGACGCGGCCGTCGTCGTCCCCGAGCGGCATCTCGGTCTGGTAACGCGGGTGGAGCTGGGACCCGCCGGAGATTATGTAGACGCCCTGGTCGAGCTGGCGGAGAGCTATATCGATTTGAAGTTGCTGTTAGAGATTGCCGCGTCAACACCGTATCCGGTGACATCGGCGAAATCGAACCCACCCGCAAAGACTGCCGGTAATGCGAGAGCCGACGTAAAGATAGGCGTCGCCTTCGATAAAGCGTTCAGTTTCTATTATCGCGACAACTTCGATATGTTGCGCGAAGCCGGGGCCGAGCTGGTCTTCTTTAGCCCATTGGAGGATGAGCGTTTGCCGGAAGACATCGAAGGTCTCTATCTCGGTGGCGGGTATCCCGAAGTCCATGCCGCGGCGCTCGCGGCCAACCTATCGATGGCGGCCGACATAAAGCGGGCGGTCGAGGACGGTATGGCGGTCTACGCGGAGTGCGGCGGTTTAATCTATCTCTCGGAAGCGGTAGTCGATTTCGCCGGTAACCGCTATCGGATGAGCGGCGCGCTCCCCATAGCGTGCAAGATGAAAAGCCGCGCTACCCTCGGCTATCGCGTGGCGGTTGCGGCAGCCGATTCCATAATCGCCGAACAAGGCTCTCTCTTGAGGGGCCACGAGTTCCATTACTCGGAGATTACGGAATCCGCGAACGACCTGGAGCGGGCGTACGAAGTCGGCGTCACGGAACACGAAGGTTTCATATATAATAATACGTTAGCGTCCTATATACACCTCCATTTCGCGGGATACCCGCGGGTAGTCGAGCGTTTTCTGGCGTCATGCCGGGCAAACTCGAGCCGTATGGGCAGTATTTAGAGCGATTTTACTTGAATGTTTACTTTAGTGTTACTTGTAATTTGGGAGCATGGGATAGAGTTCTGACAAGTTTAGTAGGGGTGATTGAATGAGCACTGGCTTTATCGTGCTGGGGCACGGGAGCAAGGTCGAGGAGACCAAGGAGATACTCGAAGAAATAGCGGCGACGCTCAGGAGTCGGCTCCAATCGGAGTTCGTGCGTTATGCGGCGCTCCAATTTAACGAGCCCGACCTGCCGGAAGTCATAGAATCGCTGGCCGACGAAGGCGTGACCGAGTTAATCATCATGCCGCTCTTTATGGTCGACGGCAACCACATAAGGCAGGATATTCCCGAGATTATAAGGGATGAGGAAGTGAAATACCCTTTACTCAAGATAAAGGTCGCCGAGCATATCGGGCCGGATGTTAGAATCGCCGACATCTTGATTGAGCGCGCCAACGAGCTGCTGGCAGGCGGCTTTGACGCCGACGGGAACGGCATGAAAATCGGTGACCCCGCAAAAATCGAGCGGGAGAGCTTCCGTATAATCGAGGCGGTCGCGGATTTAAACGGCTTTTCGGATATGGAGCGGTCGGTCGTAAAACGCATGATACACGCGAGCGGCGACCTTACGCTCTCGGGCGTGGTGGCGATGTCGGACGGCGCCGTCGAGGCCGGGGTCGATGCGCTGAGAAGCTGCTGTCCGATAATAACCGATGTGCGCATGGTCGCGGTGGGCATCAGCGACCGCCGGACTTGCATACACGACAACAACGTGCTCTGCAGGATAGACGACAAGGCTGTCGAGGACGATGCTAGGCGCGCCGGGAAGACCAGAAGCGCGATGGCGATACGCTCGCTCTCGAACCATGCCGATGGCGCGGTCATCGCTATCGGAAACGCGCCGACCGCCCTCTTCGAGCTGCTCGATATAGCGAAAGAAGGCGTGGTGAGGCCGGCGCTCGTCGTCGGCGCGCCGGTCGGGTTCGTTGGGGCCGCGGAGTCGAAAGAGGCTCTGATGAGGGCCGGGCTTAATTATATAACCGTGCGGGGAACGCGGGGCGGAAGTGCGTTGGCCGCCTCCGCGATCAACGCTTTATTGATGATTGCGTGTAATGAGGAGTGTAAGTAGAGTCAGTGTCATAAATAAGAGGTTGAAGAAGGGCTATACGACGGGCACATGCGCGGCGGCGGCTTCGGCCGCGGCCGCAAAGATGCTCTTTGGCGGCGAGGTTGTTTCGCGCATCGAAGTCGAGCTGCCCGGAGGCCGCCGCGTCGAGTTCGACGTCGTCGATATCGAGAAGACCGCCGAGAACGTCGGCTGTTGCATCGTAAAAGACGCAGGCGACGACCCGGATGTGACCGATGGGATGAAGATTTGCGCGCGGGTCGCCCGCGCGGACGCCGGGATAACGATTAGGGGCGGCGAAGGCATCGGGACGGTGACCAAGCCCGGCCTGGCGGTCGCGGTCGGTGAGCCGGCGATAAACCCGGTACCCAGAGCGATGATAACCGCTAACGTATCGCGAAATATCCCGGATGGAGCCGGTGTCGAAGTAACGATTTTTGCGCCCGAAGGAACCGAACGCGCCAAGAAGACCTTTAACGCGCGGCTCGGAATTGTCGGCGGCATATCGATTTTAGGGACGACGGGAATCGTGCGGCCGATGTCGCTCGATAGCCTTAAGGCCTCGCTCACCCCGCAGGTCGACATCGCGCTCGCGCTCGGCTATAAGACGATAGCGCTGGTGCCGGGGAACATGGGCGCCAAAGCGGCGGAGTCGAGGTTAAAGTTTCCGCCCGACGCGATAGTCCAGATGAGCAATTTCGTCGGCTATATGCTCGATTATTGCGTCAAAGCGGGAGTCGAAAGAGTAGTTCTGCTCGGGCATATCGGTAAGCTCGTCAAGGTCGCGGCGGGCCACTTCGACACACACAGCGGAAAGACCGACGACCCGGTCGAGATAATGAAGAGACTAATCCGGAACGAGACGAAAGATATCGCGCCGATGACGTATATGATAAAAGTGAACACCGCCGAAGACGCGGCGTTAGGCCTCGCGAAGTTGGGATACAGCCGTATGCTCGATAAAATAGCGCAGGCGGCGAGCGCGCAGGCGCGCGCCTACGTCGACGGTAACCTGGAGATTGGCACGGCGATAACGGTGCTATCGGGCGAGATTGTCGCGTCCGATAGCGCGTCGCGCAAGATAGTAAAGGATGCGGCATGGTGACGGTAGTCGGTATCGGCCCGGGCCATCCGGACTATATAACGCCCGCCGCCGTCAAAAGAATCGGCGCGGCCGAGGTGGTAATCGGGGCCAGACGGGTGCTCGACGCCATCGATGTCGCGCAAAAGGAAGTCATCGAGGTCACAGCCGATATTTCGGCGGCGATAGCGGCGATAGACAAGAACAAAGAGCGCAACACCGTCGTCGTAGTCAGCGGCGACCCTGGTTTCTATAGCTTGCTCAAGACCATTCGCGACCGGCTCCCCGAAATCGCGCTCGACGCGGTTCCGGGCGTGAACTCGATGCAAATGCTCTTCGGGCGAATCGGCGAGGAGTGGCAGGGCACGGCGCTCGCGTCGGTCCACGGGCGCTCGCTGGATGCGCTCGATACCGTGATAAAAACGCACAAGCGTTTCTGCATCTTGACGGATAATGTCCACAGCGCGCCGGCGATTGCGCGCTATCTCGCGGACAAGGGAATAACCGGCCGGGTGGTAGCCGGGGCCAATCTCTCGTATGATGATGAGAGGATAGTCGATACCACGCTTGCGGAATTGGCAAAACTGGAAGGATTCGAGTCAAGCGTGGTATATATAGAGATAGAGAGTTAAATCGTTGGGACGGCGAGCGCCTTCGTGGGTTGGCGGCCGCGGATAAATCGAAACGGATAGGGTGATTAGATTGGCTGACCGAGGAAGACTATTTGGAGTAGGCATCGGGCCCGGCGATACCGAGCTACTCACGATCAAGGCCGTAAACGTCCTTAAATCGGTCGATATCATATTCTCGCCGCGCTCGGCCCCTAAACGGGAGAGCATCGCAAAGAGAATCGTCGAGCCGGTGTTAGACGGCAATGCCGAGTTCAGGGAACTTATATTTCCAATGACCAAAGACAGGAACGAGCTTGAAAAACATTGGTCGGAAGCGGCGGACGAGGTCGCGAAGGCATTGAGCGAGGGCAAGAGCGGAGCCTTTATTACCCTCGGCGACCCGTTCTTTTACAGCACATATATCTACCTCTATAGAAAACTGAAGGAAGAACATCCTGAAATCGAGGTTGTAACGTTGCCGGGCGTGAGTTCGCCATTCGCGGCCGCGGCCGCTGCGGGCATACCGATAGCCGTCGGAGACGAGAAGGTCGCCATCTTGCCGCTACCGGAGGTAATAGGTGAGATATGGCACTACCTGGAGACCTTCGATACGGTCGTCATCTTAAAAGTCGGCGAGCGACTGCGCGCGCTGGTCAAAGTGTTGAGCGGCTTCGGCCTTTTGAACAACGCCGTTCTGGTCCAAAAAGCTTCTCATGACGCGGAAGAGAATGTCGTCATGGGTTTGTCCGCGCTCGATGACGAAACGTTGGACAATGCCGGGTATCTGTCGACCGTCATCGTCAAGCGCGATGTGGAGTTCGCTTGACTGTAGCTTAAGCCCTTCATGGCCGACCCTTTGGTTGGATGTGGGCTATGCGTTGTTTATCAGGGCTAAAGCCCTGAACGAGGAGAGGGCTACGCGCCCTGGGTTATGGGTGTGAAGCGCGAGCGAGATGCGCAAACGCGTCTGTAACTCGAAAACTTCCGCGTCTTTATTGGAATAAAGGTAATATGGATCATGAAGGTATATTTTGTCGGCGCGGGTCCGGGCGACCCCGACCTTATAACGGTAAAAGGAAAAAGCGTGCTTGAGCGGGCGGATATCGTTGTTTACGCGGGTTCGCTCATCAACGGGCGGCTCCTTGAATCGTGCAAGGAAGGCTGCGAATTCCATGACAGCGCGGCGCTCAACCTCGATGAAGTAACCGCCGTTTATGCGGCGGCCAAAGGTACCGGAAAGACCGTGGTTCGTCTCCATTCCGGCGAGCCCAGTATTTACGGAGCTATAAAAGAGCAGATAGATTGGCTCGTCGCCAATGGGATAGAGTACGCGATTGTACCGGGTGTCAGCTCGTTCGCGGCCGCGGCCGCGGCGCTCAGCGCGGAGTTGACGTTGCCGGGCATCTCGCAAACGGTCGTCATCACTAGGATGGCGGGGCGCACGCCGGTTCCACAAGGCCAGGAAATCCATGCCTTGGCGGAGCACAAGCCGACGATGTGCATATTTTTAAGCGTGCAAATGATAGACTCACTCGTGGGCGAGCTTAAGCAGGGATATCCGAATGATACGCCCGTCGCCGTGGTCGAGAAAGCGTCTTGGCCGGATGAGCGCGTAATCAAAGGTACGCTCGCCGACATCACCTCGAAAGTCGGCGAAGCGGGTATAACGAAGACCGCGATGATAATCGTCGGAGGCGTTCTCGCCGGCGAGTACGAGCGTTCGAAACTCTACGACCCGGCGTTCAGTCACGAGTATCGCGTAAGCGAAGGTTAGATTACGAGTATCGCGCAGGCAAAGGTTAGAAAAGGGCAGAGAAGGTTTAAAAGGGCGGGCCATGATATATATGGAGGCGACATAAAGTGAAAATCGCCGTTTTAGCCGTTACCGAGAACGGCCTGATAATCGCAGACCGGATGAAAGCCCGATTCGATGACGAGTTGGAGATATTCACGCCGCCGGAGATCGGTCGCGACAAACCGTGGCTCTTGGACTTAGTGAGCGAGATATTTTTAGACTTTGACGGCCTGGTCTTTATCTCGGCGGTCGGTATCGCGGTTCGCGCGGTAGCCCCGCACCTCAGGGATAAGACCGTCGACCCGGCTATCGTAGTCGTCGATGAGGCCGGGGCGTTTTCGGTCAGTCTCGTTTCGGGTCACATCGGCGGCGCCAACGACCTCGCCATAAAAGTATCCGACGCGGTCGGCGCGGTTCCGGTAATCACGACGGCTACCGATATCCACGGAAAACCGGCGCTCGACCTGTTTATGAAAGAGTTAGGCCTCACGACCGACGATATGCCGCGCCTGACGCGTGTTTCATCGGGCATCCTTAGGGGCGAGTCGGCGTGTATTTTCGCCGATATCGGCCTGGGGCGCTGGGGTGACCGGGTGAGGGCGGTGTACAGCGTCCGCCCGCTCGACCAGCTTAAACGATATGGGAGCGCCTACGAGCACGTGGTCATTGTCGTAGACGAGGAGGTGCCGCAGGTGCGGCCCGGAACCTTGATACTGAAGATCCGGCGCGTATATGCCGGTATCGGCTCGCGAAAAGGCGTCACCCTGGACGAGGTGCGCGATGCGATTCGGAGCGCTCTGGGCAGCCAGGGCTTACACCTCCATAACTTGAAAGGCATCGCGAGTATCGATATTAAAAACGAGGAAAAGGCGTTTTACGAGGCGGCCGAACATTTCGGCGTCGAAGTAAAGCTATATCCGGCGGACAAGCTCGATGCTGTCGCCGTCAATAAATCGGATTTTGTGAAAGAGAAAGTGGGTGCTGATGGCGTATGCGAACCAGCGGCGATTCTAGTCTCGGAGGGCGGAACCCTGATACTACCGAAGACTGTGCATGGAAAAGTAACGGTCGCACTGGCCGAGCAGGGATAATAGTAGTCGGCATCGGTCCGGGCGACGAAGCCGATATGACGATAGGCGCGCGCGACGCGCTCAGGGAATGCGACGTCATCGTCGGATATAAGAGCTACGTAAAGACAATCGAGAAGTATGCCCAGGGCAAAGAGGTCCACCGGTTTGCGATGCGCAAAGAGATAGAGCGGTGCAAGAAAGCCATCGAACTCGCGCAGGCCGGAAAGACGGTCGCCCTTATCAGCAGCGGTGACCCCGGCATCTACGGTATGGCCGGGCTCGTTCTCGAGCTGGCCGCCGATACCGACATCGATATCGAGATAATGCCGGGCGTAAGCGCGGTCAACGCCGCGGCATCCGCGCTCGGGGCGCCGCTCATGCACGACTTCGCGGTCATCAGCCTGAGCGATTTGCTTACCCCCTGGGAGAAGATTGAAAAACGCCTGCGCGCCGCCGCGACGGCCGATTTCGTAACGGCCCTATATAACCCCAAAAGCATCAAGCGAAACTGGCAGATTAAGACCGCCCAGGATATATTCATGCAGCACAGAGACGCGAAGACCCCGGTCGGAATCTACATCAAATCGAACGGCGCGCAGAATTGCTACATCAGCGACATCTCATCGTTCTTGGATTTACCGATAGACATGAACACCACCATAATCATCGGAAATAGCCAGACCTATGTATCGGACGGGCGCATAATAACACCGAGGGGTTACCGGGTGTGATTCTGCTGCTCGGGACACGACCGGTACTACGATGTCATTTAGCAGACCGTATGCAAAGGGGTTGCCGGGTGTGATCCTGCTCTTAGGGGGCACCACCGAGGCCCGCCTGCTGCTGGAACAACTTATTAATGAGCGCATCCCCGTCATATTCAGCACCGCCTACGATTTCGCCGCCGAGTTTATCGACTCGCTCGCCGCCGAAAACCCACTAGTCAAGCACATCGCCGGCAAGCTCGACGCAGATGCGATGGTCGTGCTTATCGATAGCGAGAAGATAGCGCTTGTCGTCGACGCGACCCACCCGTTCGCGATGGGAGTTACCGAAAATGCGCTCGCGGCGAGCGAGATTGCAGGTGTTCCTTATTTGAGGGTTGGCAGGGCGGTCGCAGGGAACCCCGATTACGAAAATATTGAGTACGTCGAGTCGATGGAAGATGCGGCGCGTATCGCAGAGGGACTGGCGCAGAGACAATTACAAGTGCAATCGCAGGCGCAAGCACAGGGGCCGGGCGCGGCGATATTTATCGCGACCGGCAGTAACCAGGCCGGCTTGTTTGCCAAGGTAATCGACATGGTATCGCATCGTGTTTATATCCGAGTTTTGCCGGGCGACGAGTCGGTCGCCAAGTGCCTTGATGCGGGCTTTGCGCCCGAGCATATCATAACCGGCGTCGGCCCGTTCAGCGTCGAGGAGAACGAGCGGCTGTGGAGGAGCCTCGGCGTTACTGTCGTCGTCACCAAAGAGAGCGGGCGCGAAGGGGGGTTTCCCGAGAAGGTCGAGGCGGCGAAGCGGCTGGGCATTGCGCTGGTCGTTCTTAGGCGGCCTGGTGTTGTGGGTGAAGATGATAGTAAGGTTGGTCATGTCTTGGACGTTGGGGCCAATGAGTGCGTTGTGGCGGAAAAGGGTGTTGCGACAGAGGAGGGTCTTGCGGGCAGTGATGCCGGTAGCGAATCTTGTGGTGAAGACGGTTCCGGTGTCGACGGCGGGGGCGCGGCCGGCGTGGTCGAGGCGTTAGGAGTTGACGCGGCGATGGCGGCTGTGCGGCGAGTCTTAGAGAAGACGGGTGGTTAATAATGGCTGATGAGTTAGGAGCCTGCGATGGCCGATGAAATTGTTCTTGTCCATTATGCCGAATCGGGGCCCGAGGCGCTTGTTATAATATCGTTGCTCCAGGGTGAAGGTATCGAATACATCATGCGCAACTCAATGCCCGCAAAAATGGACTTTGGCGGGATAGCATTTGACGGCGGCCCGATAGAGTTCTACGTCCACAGCGATGATTTGGAGAGAGCCAAGGATTGTATAAAGACGTTATCAGAGATTGAGAAGGATTCGTGGTAGGGCGGGAAGTATCGGATGGGGTGCGCGTCAGACTGTATTTTGGAGGGGATTAACTCGGTTGGGAGAGCGCCTGCCTTGCACGCAGGGGGTCATCGGTTCGAGCCCGTTATCCTCCGCTCCGAAACCGCCTAATAAGTGTTCTTTTAGTATGTGGCGCGATCCATAATGTCTCATATATGGATACGCAGGGGTATTACTTCATGGCCAGAAAAAGCAAGTTTGGAGTATTATATTGATCAATACACACACTGGTTATATATGAAAGGAATTAACAGGCAACATGAATGAGACATATCAAATAAATGCTTCGATTGTTGGTTATGACCCCGGCGGTAATAATACAAATGGTCTTGCCATCCTAAAAATCGAAAAGAGCAAGCCTATGGATATTAGAATCGAGACAACGAAAAACTCTGAAGCTGTTATCTGCAAAATATTAAAAAATGAAAATATTATTGGGTTAGGCGTTGATACATTATCTTGTTGGAGCACGGGCAACAGTGGTTGGAGACCTGCCGATAAATGGTTAAGAAATAAATATCCCATGGTTCAAAAAAGCGTAATGACACCAAATAAACTTTCTGGCGCTATGGGCATAAACGGCATGTCGGTACTAATTGAAGTCGCAAAGAATTTAAACGATATTTTTTTGGTAGAAACCCATCCGAAAGTTCTTTATTATGCTTTAACTCAAAAAAAGCATGACTATGCTAATGACAGTGAAGCTATGGATCGTTTTATGTCAGATAAATTAGGCATAAAGATAAAAACCTCTAATGAACACGAGTGGGATGCTGTTATTTCCGCCTACACTCTCCTGATGGGAGTGACAGGCGCATGGAAACTTGATCTGCACAAATTACAGATTAGAGAGAATGAACGTATCGTAAAGCCATGCGGCAAAACGTACTATTATTGGCCGGTTGAATTAGAATCCAAACCATTACCATACACAATGGGGAATGCAGGCGATCTAATAAAGCATGGCCTGTTAGCAGAATTTATAAATTGGCATTGCCGGACTACGAATGAGCGCTTAGCATTTTATGATCCTTTTGGCGGGCGTCCTTGGCAAGAACCGACTCACGAAACAGTGGCAGAAAGAATAGAAAAGCTCAGTCCTTGCCCACTAAAAAGCGCCCAACAAGAATGCATTCAAGGGTACTATGGCAGCGGTCATTTGGTTGCTCAAATCAGCGCGACAAATAATAACAAGGTCCGTATATACTCATCTGACAAAGACACAGAAGCACGAAATGACCTTATAAACACAGGCTTAGAACCAATCTCACTGACCGGGTTTGACCATAGCGACGGGTATTCTATTCTCGATTGCAAGTTCTCAGACAATGAGGACACTTTGCACTTGATAGACCCATTTTACGACCTTGCGAATATAAACAAGAGCGTATTAGAAAAGGTTATTAAGAAAGTAGCGAGTGGCAAAGTTTCAGTAGCACTATATATCCTGTACGCCGATTCTGAAATAGAATATTGGAATACCTTCAAGAAAATGCAAGATTCATTAACACTAGCAGGATCTGTTAATTATGTCTCATTGAAATGCAAGGTGATTGATAACTCGACAATAAATGGTGAGTCAAAATACCATTCATATATTTCGCTCTATACTCATAAACATTATCAGGAACAGGGCTTAGCTGAATTACATCAAGCAGTCGAGGACTTTTCAATAAATCTTACAGAAGCAATAGGTTGCCAAATCAAATATCACAGCCGAATAAACACGGAACTCGGCCTTCAGCAAAACGGGGAATAGCGCTGGTTTGTTTTTCATGTCGGCCTGATTGCCCCCGCTGATTAAGGCCAACGTTCGACAGGGGCGCACTATGGCAAATACTTATTATTCTTTTAAGATTTAAGCCCACTGTTAGCAAATGTTCGAAGATCGTCCGTTATCCTCCGCTCCGAAACCGCCTAAGGGCGGTTTGTTTAAAGAGAAGCTTGCGGGAAATGCCGGGCTTTTTGTTTAAGTGAAAGAATATACCGGTCTATTTACTTATAGCAAAGGAAATACTTGTACGGAATACGAGTGTTGCTTAGATTCCGGGCTTTGGCGAAAGTAAATAATAGCTTATGAGGTCGAGAAGCTCTTAGTTTTTAGCGATGTTTTTTGAGCTATTAGCTCGAAGTGTTTGTCTTGATGCCAGAGGATGCAGCTGTTTTCCATTGCAGTCGTCGCTATCAAGATGTCGATTGTCGGCACGGTAACGCCTTGACGCCTAAGCTCAAAACCAAGGCGCGCGGATTTCATGTAAATAACCCAATCTATCGGTAGGTTATTAAAAGCGCACATATCGGCTAAAATTTTCTTAAAACCAAATTCGTTGGCTGTACCCTGGAGTACCTCCATGGCAATGGTGCCATTAACGGAAACGATGTCTAGTTCGATCGCTTCTGTTACCGAAGATTTTAGGTCTTGGGCTCTTTCGGGACGGTAGAAGTCTATCCAGACAGAGCTATCAATAAGCACGCGCTCCATTTATTCCTCTGCCCTTGATTTTTCCAGATCCTCTAAAGTTATGGCAATATCGATTTTGCCGGCGTGAGAAGCGGCTTCTCTTAATCGGTGCTTACGCACTAACTCTTTTAAGGCCAACTCAATAGTCTCTTTTTTTGTTTTGGCTCCGCTTATACGCTTAGCCTGTTCAACCAAATTCGGATCAATTGAAACTGTGAGTCTCATATTAAGCACCTCTTAACGCACATCATATAGATATCTAGAATTGGTGTCAATAATAGCACCAACTGACGCCGTTTGAACTCTTAACGCACTCGCGATGGCTATTGATTTCGGTTCACGCGCGCAATTGACAGGTAGATAGCGGATGTTCAAGCAGTAGCTTTATAGCTATTTGCCGGGACGTGTTTAGCGGACCGCCGCTAGAGCGCTTGCCTCGCACGCAGGTAGTCACTGGTTCGAGCCCGTCATGCGCAACCCAGCCCGCCGAAAAGCGGTATGCTTTTTCAGGTTTTGGTAGAAATTCTGCGATTGACTTAAATAGAATAATACGTGTACTATACGTATTAGCAAGGGGGGATTTTAATGCAAAAGAAGTTGACCATAACCATAGATGAAGAAGTATACGAAGGTCTTCATAAAACCATCGGCGCTCGAAAAATCAGCAAGTTTGTTGAGGCGTTGGTGCGTCCGCATGTAGTTCGTTCAAACCTGGAGCCGGCATACTCTCAAATGGCAAAAGACAAAAAGCGAGAAGAAGAAGCCCTGGATTGGGCGGATACAACGTTCAGGGATATTGCCGATGACAAGAGGTGAGGTTTGGTGGGTCAATTTTGACCCTGCGATTGGCGAAGAGATCAAAAAAAAGCGTCCGGCCGTGATTGTTAGCAATGATGTATCGAACAAATACCTCAATCGAGTCCAGGTTGTTCCTCTGGCCGGCAAAGCGGATTGTCTGTACCCTAGCGAGGCGCTAGTCACTTTAGATGGAAAAGAAAGCAAGGCAATGGCCGATCAATTCGTTACAGTAAGTAAGTTGAGATTATTTAAGCGCGCCGGTCTCTTATCAAAAGAAGATATGCTCAGGATTGGTGAGGCTATCAAAATACAATTAGATATGTTTTAGAGAGCGTCCAGTATTAGTTTCCGTTTATTATTGCCGTCGTCGTGTGTTACCTGTTTAGTATTCTTATGGGAGGCGCAAATGAAAATACTGAAAAGAGTCAATCGCCTTTATTACACAAGACCAGACGGTTACCCTCAAATCAGGATCTACCACAAAAAGGGTTCAGGGAAGAAAGTGCCGCGATACCTTTTAAAATGTGGTTGTTGCGACCAGAAGTTAGAAATATACTATGACGACGAGGGACTTGAAATAAATGGTGTGAACGGTTCGATTGAGGATTGGCGTGAGATATTTCTTCCACTATTACAAATTGAGCAGGAGGGCGACAAGCTTATCGTCAAATAGTGTCAGGGCTAACCAAAACCATTGATCATCCGAAGAGTTCACTGCAGCGGAGCGCGTAAACGCCGCCGTCCAACCCAACCGCTATGCGCCTGAGATCTCGGGATGCTCAAAGGAGGCTATCCATCATAAGCAAAAAGAAAAGAAGAGAGATGACAAGCGACGAGAAATGGATCGAGTTCAATGCAGAAGCAGCATACGCGGACAGCATATTCCGGTCGGCGCTCGGTGATTTTGAAGGGTCTATCGAATGTTTGCAGCAAGCCATTGACTTGATGCCCACCTATGCTCCCGCGATACTAAGCATGGGCTCCGTTGAGTATCAGAGGGGCAGGAGGTCCGAGGGCAGAAAGCTCTTTCTTAAATTACTCACACTCCCTAACGACACAGAAGACCTTTGCGAGATTGTGGACGAAGCCGGAACGTTCCTCATCCAAACAGGCGAATACACTGATGGGCTCGAGTTATACAGGAAAGCCCTCGCTTGCCTTGGCGAGGTGGCTGTATTTTATCAGGGTTTGGGATGCTGCGCGGGGCACGAGGGTTTGCATGAGAAAGCGGTTCAAGCATCGCGTCGCGCCGTCGAATTGGAGCCCCAGGGCCAGCAATTCGTAAATGACCTTGGATGGAGCCTTCTACAAGCAGGAGACTTGATTGAGGCTAAGGAAACCCTGGAGCGAGCCGTCGAAATGGACCCACAAGATGAACTCGCCCGCGAGAATCTTCGTCGTTGCAACTTGCTTGTTGAAAATGAGAGCAAGAAAACGAATGATGCACAAGGCTTGATGTTAATGGTGGACATTAATGATAAATATTGATTATTCATTAGTAATTGAAGCGACGAAAGAGCCTGACTATTTTAGTCTCCTGATTTAGAGGGTTTTTCCGGCATCGGTCACTCTGTCGAGGATTGTATTTATAAAGCAAGATGGGGCATTATAGATCACGTCAGCATGTTGAATGAAATGGGATTACCGGTTCCCGCAAAAAACCCAAACCCCAAAATAACCATCCAGAATGAACAAGAGCTAGCTGCACGCTAAGTCAATAATCCACCATCGAAAAGAGAAGCTCTGGTAGAAATACCGGGGCTTTTTAATTTATTAACAGATTCGTCCAGCAGGCTCCGAGGAGGCAACCCAGTGCCATGCTATTGTATATGCAAACGTATTGACTATTGTATATACATGTTCGATAATTAGAGCATGGAAATCGTTGACCTCTTGATAACCAAGGCTATTGCAGAAAAGCTTGCAAGGAAGCATAATATCGAAGGCTATGAGGTCTACGAAGCATTCTGGAACGAAGAGGATGCTGTGCGGATATTCAGAAGCCCGAGGGGCTCAGGCACATATATTGCTTTTGGGAGAACTGAAGCAGGCCGGTATTTAGCGATACCCTTCGTGCCGAAAGGAAAAATCGCTCACATTCTGACAACGAGGGATATGACAGAGCGTGAGCGAAAGCTTTATAAAGAGAGGTAAGAATGAGTAAGAAAATGCCTAAATTCAAAACCGAAGAAGAATTTGCCAAATTCGTTGAAGAACATGATATGGCCGACTATGCGAACGATCTCGAAGAGGCCAAGGATATAAAAATCAGCATATCCAAGCAGACAAAAACTATGATTTCGCTTCGAATTTATCCGTATCTTCTCGTTGAGATCAAACAAATCGCCGCTAAGAAGCACATGCCGTATCAAAGCCTAATTCAGCAATGGCTGGCTGAAAAAATCAACGAAGAGAAGAAGGCCGCATCTTAAAGGGGCGTGGTTTGAGAACGTTCGGTAGAGCGCCTGCCTTGCACGCAGGAGGTCATCGGTTCGAGCGTTGTCATTCACACGCCAAAGTAGCCGAAGCCATATTCGTTTAACCACTAATCAAAATGGCGAACACCACATGACCATTGCTGCGCACCAAAACCCAACCCCATTTGACATAACCACCCCACCCATATAAATTTATACATGGAAAGTGAATAAATATTCAGGTGCCGCTTGTAGCGGAGAATAGGGAAGCCGGTGAGAATCCGGCACGGGCCCGCCACTGTAAGAGGGGAGCCACCCGCAAAAGCCACCGGGCAGAAGCTCGGGAAGGCGCGGAATCGGCGATGATCCTCGAGTCAGGAGACCTGCCTGAATGAAAATATACGCTCTACGAGGAAGGAGTGCTGCCAAATAGTTTATTTTGTTACCCTTGGGAAGCCGGGGGCTTTTTGTTTTTCGACAACTTTTAATAGGGGGATAAGATGGATTTACTAAATAAGACGTTAAACGAGATAAAGCCGCTCGATGATGCGGCGATGGCGAAGGCCAAAGAGCGACAGGACCAGTTGACCAAACCGGCCGGGAGCCTCGGGGTGCTCGAAGAGATATCGATCGCGCTCGCCGGCATCACCGGCAAGGTCATAAGCGATGTCGACAAAAAAGCTGTAGTCGTCATGGCGGGCGACCATGGTGTCGTCGATGAAGGCGTCTCCGCGTTTCCGCGCGAGGTCACACCGCAGATGGTTGCGAACTTCATCCACGGCGGCGCGGCGATAAACGTGCTCTCGCGCCATGTCGGGGCTGACGTAATCGTCGTCGATGTCGGCGTGGCGGTGCCGATAGACGATGCGAGCGTGGTTTCGCGCAAGGTCAAGAGCGGCACCGCGAATTTCGCGAAAGAGCAGGCCATGACGCGCGAGGAAGCCGTCAAAGCGATAGAGGTGGGTATCGAGATCGCAAACGAACTCATCGACGGCGGCGCAAACTTGTTGGCCACGGGCGATATGGGAATCGGCAACACCACATCGAGCAGCGCGATTCTGCTGGCGCTCACCGGCAGGCCGGTCGACGGTTTGGTCGGGCGCGGCACGGGCATCGGCAACGGCGACCTCGACCGCAAGCGAAAGGTCATCGCCGACGCCATAAGCCTCCACAACCCCGACCGGAACGACCCCATCGATGTCGTCGCCAAAGTCGGCGGCCTTGAGATAGCGGCGCTCGGCGGCCTCGTGCTGGGCGCGGCGGCAAGGCGCGTGCCGGTCGTCATCGACGGCTTTATCTCGGGAGCGGGCGCGCTCATCGCGGGTTGTCTAAGCCCGTTGAGCAAAGGCTACATGATAGCCTCGCATGTCTCGGTCGAGCCGGGGCACCGGGCGATCCTCGATGAGCTGGGCTTGAAGCCCATGCTCTATATGGACATGCGCCTCGGTGAGGGGACCGGCGCGGTTCTCGCGATGGGTATGGTGGAGGCCGCGACGAAAGTCATCAAAGAGATGGCGACCTTCGCCGAGGCCGGCGTATCCGAGAAAGAGGGTTAAGGACAATCAACACCAAGACATTGAGGCTGGCGCTGTCGTTTCTGACTATCATCCCGACCGGAACCGGGGAGGAACTCGATTCGACGGCGTTCGGCCGCTCCACAAAATATTTCCCGCTCGTCGGATTGGTCATCGGCCTTATATTGGCCGCTGTCTATGCGCTGGTCTCGTTGCGCATAACGGGAACCGCGGCCGACCTCATCGTCATCGTCGCGCTCGCGGCGCTGACGAGGGCGCTCCATCTCGACGCGGTCGCCGACACCTTCGACGGCTTGCTCGGAGGGCGCGACAAGGAGCACAGCTTAGCGATCATGAAAGATTCGCGGGTCGGTAGTTTCGGCGTCGTCTCCCTCATAGCGGTGCTTGGTCTGAAAACTCTGCTGCTAGCGGCAATCCCTGGTACGGAAAAGCTCGCGGCGCTGCTGCTCTTCCCCGTAATCGGCAGGTTCGCGGCGAGTATCGCGATGACGACGCAGCCGAGGGCGAGACAAGACGGCCTGGGCGCGCTCTTTGCCGCAGGGGCCGGCAAGACCGAATTGGTATGGGCATCTATCATCACAATCGCGATTGCGGTGGCCGTCGCGGGGTTAGTAGGCGTCATAGCCTTGCTTGCGGCGCTCGCATTTGCAATGATGTATATAGTCTTCGTCAAGCGCAAGATAGGCGGGATGACCGGGGACACGGTCGGCGCGCTTATCGAGCTTACCGAGGTCACGGTATTATTCGCATACGCGGTACTGTAGCGACGCGATACTGTAGCGAAACGCGTGCGTTGACGTAAAAATGTAGGGGATTAAGATAAAAGGGATTAAGTTATAAGGGATTTCAACGAATGAGATTGTATTTGATTCGCCATGGCGAGACTAAACTAAACAAAGAGTTTCGGTTTATTGGACGGACCGACCCCGCCCTCTCTGAGCAGGGAGAATCGCAGGCGCGCGCCTTGGCGGAGCGTCTAGCGGACGAGGATATATCGGCGATATACGCGTCCGACCTGTTGCGGGCGACGCAGACGGCGTCCATTATAGCGGGCGACTCCGGCGTCGATGTCATCGCCAACGCAAGCCTGCGCGAGATAGACTTCGGGGATTGGGAAGGCCTCTCCTATAACGAGATAATGGAGCGCGACAAAGAGACGCTCGACTCATGGATTGAAAACCCGACCGGCGTCGATATTCCGGGAGGCGAGAGCTGGCGCGATTTTGCCGCACGCATCGACGCGGCTTTCGACGATATCATCGAGAATGAAGACGGCGGTGCGATAGCGCTGGTTACGCACGGCGGCCCTATCAAGCTCCTCATGACGAGGTTTCACGGCGACGACCCCGACTTTTTCAAATCGTTCTGGCCGCAGCCGGGCGGCGTGAACATAGTCGAAATCGACGACAAAACGGTTAATGTAATCGAGTTGAGCGGTATAAAGTAAGCCATGAAGGGCGTTAACCGCGGACTACAGAATCGGCGCACAATCTCCGCGCAGTTGAGAACACCTGCTAAACTATGGTAAAATCCCTTAAATCCAGGATTATCGTTTGGTAATCGATGAAGTAAATTTAATTGTGTTAGTTAATTGTGTTAGTGGAGGGGCGAGTGAAGGATTTATTGCGCAGAGGGCTTGAAGGTCTGATACCGTATGAGCCGGGCCGGCCTATCGGTGTGGTCGAGAGGGAGCTGGGTATCGAGGAAGCCATCAAACTCGCCTCGAACGAAAGCCCATATCGACCGTTTCCCAAGGTCATAGAGGCGATGCGGCAAGCGGTCTTCGATGTCAACAGGTACCCCGATGGCGGCTGCACCTTTCTCAGAGAGAAGCTGGCCGAGAGGCTGGGCGTCACCCCGTCGATGATAATGGTCGGCAACGGTTCGAACGAATTGCTCAGGTTGCTCGCGAACGTGCTGCTCAACCCCGAAGACGAAGCGGTCATGGCCAACCCGTCGTTTATCGTCTACCCGACCGTCGTCAAGTTGATGAACGCAAAGGCGGTCGAAGTTCCGCTCAAGGGTTACCACCACGACCTGGATGCGATGGCGGACGCGATAAACGAGCGCACTAAGATGGTTTTTATCTGCAATCCGAACAACCCGACCGGCACGATGATGACGCGGGGCGAAGTCGAAGCGTTCATGGAAAAGATACCGACGGATGTCGTAGTCGTCCTCGATGAGGCATACTTCGAGCTGGTCCGGGATAATGATTATCCGAACGGCATGGATTATATAGCGGGCGAGCGTCCGGTGGTCGTATTTCGCACGTTTTCGAAGGTCTACGGCTTGGCCGGTTGCCGGGTCGGGTACGGTATCGCCCCCGAATTCATAATCCAGGCGATAAACAAGGTGCGCGAGCCTTTTAATGTCGGCACCATCGCTCAGGTCGGGGCATTTGTGAGCCTCGATTGCGCCGCCGAGGTCGAGGAGCGCAGCCTCCTGAACGATGAAGGACTCCGTTATCTCTATAAAGAATTCGAAAGGCTAAGCCTCGGCTATGTTTCGTCGCACGCCAATTTCGTCCTTGTGGATGTCGGTGTTGACGGGCGCGCGCTCTCGAACGAACTTATGAAGAGGGGCGTAATAATAAGGTCGGGAGAGATTTTTGGCTACCCGCGGCATATACGCGTCAGCGTCGGCACACCCGGCGAGAACGCCAGGTTCATCAGCGAGCTGGAGAATGTCCTATAGAGGAGTGATGTTATTATGATGGTCGTAATGCGTGAAGGCGCGACCGATGCGCAGATAGAACATGTTATAAAGCGGATAGAAGAGGCCGGGTCGGATGTCCATGTCTCGAGGGGCCAATATCGCACGGTCGTAGGGATTATCGGTGATGAAGAAGAAATTGCCGAACTCCAACTCGGGGCATTCGACGGCGTCGAAGATGTCATCCGCATCCTCAAGCCGTACAAGTTCGTCAGCAAAGAGTTCCGCCATGAGCCGACGATGATAAAGGTCGGGGGCGTTACTATCGGCGAAGGCTTCTTCAACGTGATGGCCGGGCCGTGCTCGGTGGAATCGGCCGAGCAGATGATGGCGACGGCCAAAGCGGTCAAAGCCGCGGGCGGGACCGTCCTGCGCGGCGGAGCCTTTAAGCCGAGGACCTCGCCATACAGCTTTCAGGGGATGGGTGTCGAGGGCTTGCGGATACTCGCCGAAGCGCGCAAAGAATACGGGTTGCCCATCATCACCGAGCTTATGGACGTGCGCGACCTGGATGTAGTCGTCGAGTACGCGGACATAGTCCAGATAGGCGCCCGAAACGCGCAGAATTTTCACCTTTTAAAAGAGGTCGGCATGATAGACAAGCCGGTCCTCTTAAAGAGGGGTCTTGGGAACACCATCGAAGAGACGCTCATGGCCGCCGAGTATATTGTAAAAGGCGGGAACACCCAGATAATCATCTGCGAGCGAGGTATCAGGACCTTTGAGACCTACACGCGAAATACGCTCGACATCAGCGCGATACCGCTGATAAAGCAACTTAGCCACCTTCCGGTCATCCTCGACCCGAGCCATGCCGCGGGCAAGCGAAGCCTCGTCGAGCCGCTTACTCTGGCCGGGCTGGCGGCCGGTGCCGACGGCGCCATCGTCGAGGTCCACCCCGACCCCGAGAACGCGATGTGCGACGGGCCGCAATCGCTCACCTTCGAGCATTTTGCGTCGTTGATGGGCAAAGTGACCAAGGCCACGTCGGCGTTTGATAAAAAGATGG
This sequence comes from Actinomycetota bacterium, assembly GCA_018333515.1. Lineage (NCBI taxonomy): Bacteria > Bacillati > Actinomycetota > Actinomycetota bacterium. Next base: position 55,302 of record JAGXSZ010000005.1, on the reverse strand, counting down.
GTCGGGTCGGCTAATGAAGACGACGATTGCGATAGTCGGTGTCGGCTTGCTGGGAGGGTCGCTGGCGGCGGCATTCAAGCGGCAATCCGATGACTATGAGGTAATCGGGTACAATCACAACCCCGGCGCGGTCGCCGAAGGCATAGCGCGAGGGATAATCGATACGGCCGCCGCAAGTATAGAAGAAGCGGCCGCCGACGCCGACGTGGTATTCATCTGTGTGCCGGTCGGCTATATACCGGAGTTTTCGATTCGCGCGGCGAAAGCAGCGAAACCGGGGACGATAATCACCGATGTCGGGAGCACCAAGACTACTATCGTGGCCGAGGTCGAGCCGCGGGTGCCGGACGGAGTCCACTTTATAGGCGGGCACCCGATGGCCGGTTCGGAGAAGACGGGCGTCGCGGCCTCGAACCCGGCGCTCTTCAAAAACGCCCACTACCTTCTGACGCCCACGCTCAAGACCGACATGGTGGCCTATAAAAAATTGCACTCCATGTTGACGTCGATTGGCGCCAATGTTCTGGCGATAGAGCCGCAAAAGCACGACCGGGCGGTAGCCATTATCAGCCATCTCCCGCACATGCTCGCCGCAGTCCTTATGAACCTCGCGAGCAGCGAGACGAACAACACGGAGAACGTGTTGATGTTGGCCGCGGGCGGGTTTAAGGATACGACGAGAATCGCGGCGGGCAGCCCCCGGATGTGGATAGATATCTGCCTCGACAACCGCGACGCCATTCTATATTCGATAGACAAGATGGGCGAGATGCTCAGTACTTTGAGAAGCGAGATAGACTCGGCCGACCGGGACGCTATAGCGGACATGCTGGAGCGGGCGCAAAAGGGCAGGTTGAACCTGCCGGCGGCGCTCGGAAAAGAAATCGGGCAACTTTATGAGATATACATACCCGTCAGCGACAAACCCGGCGTCATCAGCGATATTACGCTCACCGTAGGCGAACTCGGCGTCAACATCGAAGATATCGAAATCCTCCACGCGACCGAGCACTCCGGCACGCTTAGATTGATGATTCCCGAGAAGGATAACGCCGATAAAGTAGCGAAAGCCTTAATCGAACGCGGCTATGAGGTCGATATGCGCACGACAGGCGGCTAAGATGGAACTCAAAGTAAGAGCGGCGAACAACTTAAAAGGCACCATCCGGGTGCCGGGTGATAAATCGATATCGCACCGGTCGATAATGTTCGGCGCGCTCGCCGAGGGCGTAACGCACGTGACCGGGTTCCTCGCGGCCGATGATTGCATAAGCACCATGGACTGCTTTGAGGCGCTCGGAGTCGAGATAGAGCGGCTCTCCGAGACGGAGCTTAAGATACACGGCGTAGGTCTGAAGGGATTGACGGAGCCGAGCGTTATACTAGATACTGGCAACTCCGGGACGACGGCCCGAATCCTGACCGGGATTCTCGCGGGCCAGAATTTGTTCGCGGTCATGACCGGAGACGCCTCGATACGCAAGCGCCCCATGGCGCGGGTCGTGGAGCCGCTTCGCCTCATGGGCGCCGAGATTTGGGGCAGGGGCGGAGGCACCTACGTGCCGCTCGCCATAAACGGCGCCGCACTCAAGGGCATCGCATACGATGTGCCGGTCGCGAGCGCCCAGGTCAAGACCTGTTTGCTGATGGCGGGTTTGCTCGCGGACGGCGAGACGATCCTGACCGAGCCGTCCAAATCGAGAGACCACACCGAGCGTATGCTCGAACTCTTCGGCGCGCGCTTGTCTATAGATGGAAACCGCTACACAATAACCGGAGGCCAGCAGCTTAAGGCGGCTACGGTTGACATACCCGGCGATATATCGAGCGCGGCGTTTTTCATCGTTGCGGCGTTGATTGCGGGCGATTCGACGGTAACGATAGAGAACGTTGGCGTAAACGAGACGCGCACCGGGATATTGGACGCGCTCAACGCCATGGGTGCCGGGATAGAGCTTGCCAACGGGTCGAACCTGAGCAACGAACCCCGAGGAAACTTGCTAGTCTCTGGACGGCAACTTAAGGCCACCACCATCGAAGGCGACCTCATCCCGCGCCTCATCGACGAGATACCGATCATCGCCGTCGCCGCGACCCAAGCACACGGCACGACCACCATCAGGGATGCGGGTGAGCTGCGCGTCAAAGAGAGCGACCGGATAGCGGCCTTAACGCAGGAGCTGCGCAAGATGGGCGCCGATATCGAAGAATACGAAGACGGCATGGTAATAAACGGCCCCACCCCACTCAAGGGAGCCCGAGTCAACAGCCACGGCGACCACCGCATAGCCATGTCTCTCGCGGTAGCCGGCCTGGTAGCCGACGGCGAGACGATAGTCGAGGATAGCGAGGCGATTGCGATTTCTTATCCGGGGTTTGAGCGGACGCTGAGCGAGCTGGTGGAAGGGTAATAATGTCATTCTGGTGCCTGCAATTACTCAAAGGGCGCTTAAGAAATCTTCGAGCCCAACACCCGCATCATCGATAATTCCTTTAAGGGTATAAGTATTAATTGGATTGGCGCGGGGAATGATGATAATGTTTCGCCCGTCATACATCGAAACATGCTTGCCTTGACGGATGACCTTAAAGCCGAGCTTTTCAAAAGCCCGAATCGCACGCTTGTGCGATATTTGCGGAATTATGCCCACTAAACAGCTACTTCGACGTCGTGAGTATGCTTTGTCTTGGTCACTTCTTCAAGCGTTTCTAAGTATGTTTTGATTGCGTCTTTGATGTTTTCAAGCGCTTCTGCTTCTGTCTTACCCTGGGACCAGCAGCCCTTTAGCGTAGGGCAATAGACGGAGTAGCCTTCACCCTCGGTTTTCTCGATGATTACCTTAAATTTCATGGTTTTACCCCGCTTTCAATTAGCAATATTTTAGCATACACTTGAGGTGGCTCAAATTCTTGGTTGATGTGGAAGACTTGGTGGACGCTCACAGGATATCTGGGACTCGAGTTATGAGCTGAAAAAGTAAAATCGGCTGACCCGGATGAATATCCCCAACCACCCCATCCGCAGAGCGCAAGCTTATCAGTTACCGCAAAATCCACTAACATCACAGAAGTCGCAGTCTTTCTCGACATCGGTCTTAGGCCATGTCTGAGCGGGGTCGTTTAGGGCTGTAATTATCTCCAGCAGCTTGTCCTCAAGGGTCGCTATATCTTGTGTCGCGTATGTTTTAGTCCCCGCCACGCCGTCATTTTCGAGCGCGGCTACGATGACTTCGACCTCAGGCGCACCGCTTCTTAAGAGCGCTAACGCGTACAGCTCCATCTGTAGGCCGTATTTGCCGGCGAGTTCAGCGCCGCTCATCCCCTTGCCGCCGGTCTTGTAGTCGACGATAAGAGCCCGGCCGTTAACCTCAGCAAGTACATCGAGTTTTCCGGAGATGACGGTATCGCCTAAAAGGAACGAAAACGGCGCTTCTCGCTGGAGAACTTGAGCATTTGCCAATCGTTGCGCGATGGGCGAAGCGGCGTACGCGTTGAGGATGGCCTTGACGCGCGCGGTATCCTCCGGCGATAGGCTTGGGTATCGCAGCGCGCATGCCTCGAGGGCCTGCTCGATTGTAGCCGACGTATTCTCTGACAATCCCTTAAAATCGAGCGTTTCGAGTGCCTTGTGAACGAGGGTTCCGAATTCGGTTGCCGCGATTGCCCCAAAGGTCGCGTCATCGGTTCGTTCATCGCGCTCGACTCCGACGATGCGCTGAAGGTAGAAGCGATAAGGGCATTCGATGAAATTTTTTATGGCGCTATAGCTCAGGCTGTCCACATTTCTATGCATGGCTGTGCCGAGCGCGTCCATATTGATGAAACGAATTCCCCCGGCGTCCGCGGCAGCCTGCTTGCGCTCAGCGAAATCTTTAGGTGTGACATCATCTCTCAGCTCTGGGTTTGCGTTAGGGGTAACGATTCTACATTGAAACAAGCCGCTTTCGTCAGCGAGAGCGTACTCACCCCGGTCCCTAGCGGTCTTAAGCGCTACGTGCTCATGGCCGAGCACATTCATAAGCCATTCGATATACAAGCTGTTTGAACTCGTCTCGGACCTCTTTTTATCAATATGGCAGATGCCTGTGATTACCAGCATTTCTTCGGCCCTCGTCATCCCGACATGGAGCAGGCGCCGGCTCTCTTCGTCCGAATCATGCTTTTTCAGCTCTTTCAATCCGTCATATCCCGGTCCAAGAAAGTCCTCGGATATACCCGCCACCTTGAACGCGATAGCGCTTGCGCTTGCCCCGGAATAACCGTGCGAACCTCTTTCGCCCTGAAAGAGAATCGATCCGCCGGCGCTCGACGTTCCGCTTTTGGATAAGGCGAGAAAGACCACCGGGAATTGGAGGCCTTTGGCGGCGTGCACCGTCATTATGCGGACCGCGCCGATATCCTCATCGGCGAAAGCGGCTTCGCCCTCTTTGCCTGAAAGCGTTTTTTGAAGCTTCAGGTAATCGACGAAGCCGGCCAGGTCGGGGCCGTGGACATCCTCGTAAGAATCGGCGAGGCGCATGAATTTTCTGATGTTCGAATACCGGCGACCGGCATTGTGGTCGCGCATGAGCGCGCAGAGGTCATAGCCGAGTGATTCCACGGTCAGCTCAATCAGGGAGGAGAGCCTCATGTGTGTGGCGCGCCGGCGAAGTTCGCGCAAGGTCTCCCTGAAAGCATCGAGCTTCGTCATATCGGGCGCCGGCAACGCAACGCCGTTCCTGACTCCGTGCCACAAGGGTGCGTCGCAGCCGTTGATTTGGCCCGCCGCTTTGCGCAGTACGTAGAGCGCGTCGTCACTGAGCCGCACGCACGGCCCGCGCAACGCGCCGATGAGGGAGAGATCGCCGTATGGGTTGACTAAGACCGAGAGGATATCTTTGATTTCGGAGGTCTCGTCGGCCTCGTAATAGCCGACGCCGCCGACGGTGTAGTAATCGACTCCATAGAGCTTGAGCGCGTCCTCGATATGCCGCAGGTTCGTGCGCTTAAGGATAAGGATGGCGATATCGTTGTGCTTGTACACACCCTCCGCTAAAATCTCCTCGATGCGCCGGGCTATGAAACGGGCTTCGGCTTGTGCGGGCGAAATCGCGTTTTTCGCTCCATCATTCTTCCAGGTCTCGTCGACTATCGCGAGTTCGACTATATTCTCCTGGTCGCGGTTGAAGCTTGCGGTCTCCCTGCCCGGCTTGAGCGCCAGATGGTCTGGGCCGAAAAAGCGCTCGCTCGTTCCTATGCGATTGATGAAGCGCAATATGTTCTCGCGGCTTCGAAAATTGGTAGGGAAGCTGATTACTTCGGCGTTTTCACCAATCGTGTTATCGCGGAGGCCGCGAAATACCGAGACATCGGCGTTTCTGAAGAGGTAGATAGATTGGAATTCGTCGCCGACGGTAAAACGGTTGTCATTTGCGATAAGGTCGACTATCGCGCATTGCAGGCGGTTGGTGTCTTGGAACTCGTCGACCATAATCAGGTCGAATCTCGACCGGTAGTTCTCCTTGATATCGGGGTGGCGCTCGAAGAGGTTCTTGACGTGGAGTTGGAGGTCTTCGAAATCGAGCCCGGATAGCCGCTCCTTCTTATCTTTGAACCCTTGGGCGTAGAGGCTTAGGAGTTCGGTGTAGTAGAGCTGGTAATGGTAGGCGAGGTCTTCGGCGAGTTGCTCGTCGATTGTGTCGATAAGCTGTTTAATGGACCCGAAGACCTTTTTCGAGATGCCCGCTCTGAGGTTTAGCTTGAAACTCACCCCGAGACCCGGCCGCGGGTCATATCCGTGTACATCGAGGTAGTCGAGCAAATCCTCGACAATATCGAAGTTGGCCGGATAGGTCGTCAGATTCGAATCCCTGCTCGCGTTCGCGAGTATATGCGCGATTTCACCCTTGAACTCGTCTATAAGGGCATTTATACCCGTCTTGCCATGGGGGTGGGTGGTGTTGGCGGGCATTCCCTCCGCCGGGTTTAAGTATCCGGCGGAGCGGAGCGTTTCGTGAAGCTTAATCACCTGCTCGGCAAGGGCGGTTTTACCGGCTTGATAGACAAACCCCAGGCGCTCCTCGTCGGCGTTGGCGAACTCATCAATAGCCTCGTCAATCGCTTCCCGCCCCAAGGTCTTTGCCGCCACTTCTTCCAAAACGGTGAAGCGGGGGTCGAGTCCGGCCGCGAAGGGATAGGCCCGCAGAATCCGCGCGCAGAAACTGTGAATCGTGCTTATGTAGGCGTCGGGCACCATGCGGCTCTCTTCGACCATGCCTGCTTCGGCGAGGCGGTTTCGTATCTTCTGCTGGAGTTGCGACGCCGCCTCGTTGGTAAAGGTTATCGTTAAGATGCGGTCTATCGGGGTGTGATCCTTTATAATCGCCTCCGCGAAACGCTCGGTCATCGCCCTGGTCTTCCCGCTGCCGGCCGCGGCGCTCACGAAGATATTGCCTTTTCGCATCGCAATGGCCCGCGCTTGCTCGTTTGTCGGCTTGAACGTGGCTTTCTCGGTCATTTTACACACGCCCCTTTCCGCAGATATGGGGGAGGGGGCAGTTGCGGCAGTCGGCGTCTTTGTTCGGCTCGAACTCACCCTTCTTCAGCTCGGCGGCGAGCGCGATGAGTGTTTCGCGGGCGTCGCCGAGAATCGTCTCGAAATCTTCACTATTGCGGGCCGCTTTTTTCGGTAGCGGCGCCCGCTCGAGAATGTCGCTGTTGTAGATGCCGTCCATCCTTGTTTTCGCGATGGAGACGAAGGCGCACATTACCGGTGTCAACCCGAAAAGCTCGCTCGCGGCCATCGCGTAGACCTGCAACTGCAGGCTCTTACACTTGGCCATGTCGTTCGCGCCCGATATGGTGTTGCTTTTATAATCGATGACGGCCGCCCGGTCGCGGTCGTCGGTGTCGATGCGGTCGATGACGCCTCGCATGTAGACGCCGTCGCCGAGCGAGAGCCGGTCTTCGCGGTGACCGGGGTTGCCGGTCTCATTTGGTGTGCCGAACTTCGCCTCGAAATAGCGGGGCGTGAACGGGGAGGGCCGCGCGGCTTCCGCCCGTATCAACCGCTTGAGGTTCTCGGACATTTCATGTTTGGCGAAACGCGCGTTGACGCTCGTCGTGTCGGGTGATTCGGCGGTAAAAATATCTTCGAAAAGCCCGACTATGGACGCCTCCATCTCCGGGAGCTTCGCTTTAACCGGCTTGCTCTCACCGAATTTCGCGGGCAGCGCGCGGTAGAATCGCTCCAGGGTCTCATGGTACATCGAGCCTTTGTTGAGCGCGTCGAGTTCCGCTTCGAAGTCCTGGGGTTTGAGTTTTTTCTCCACAAACCATTTGAAAGGGCAGCGCAAGAACGATTCCAGCTCTGAGGCGCTAAAAGTATCTTTGCCCGCCAGCTCATCCAGAGCCTCAGAGCCGTGAAACGCCGCCGCGCGAGTCGGCGCGCGCGATGCGGCGTCCTCCAGGTCGGCGCGTCGTTCGACGCTATTCGATATCTCTCGGGCGAACTCGGGCCGGGCGCGGTATTGACTGGCGGCATATCTCAACGCCTCTTTAGCGTTGGGTATCGGCAGAGATACCCCGTCGAAGAGTATGCTTGAGAGAGAACGCTTGACGGTTACGCCCGCGCGGCCCGTATCGCTAAGGGCCGCTTCAAAATCGCCGATAAACGATGACTTGAGGAGCTTATTGCCGTCGTTGTCGACCCGCTGGTAGCTGAGGTAGAGCTTCTCTGTGGCGCGCGTCGTCGCCACATAGAAGAGGTAGCGCTCTTCGGCCACGTTGTCGTCGCGCGTCATAATCTCTAACCCAAGAGCGGCAAGCCCCCGGCGCTCTTCGCGGTTGAAGAAGGGGTCTTCGCGCACCGCTCTGGGGAATCTGCCTTCGTTGAGGCCGAGCACAAACGCCGCCTTATAGAGGCGACCCCGCGAACGGTGAACCCTAAAGACGTGTACCTTTCCGGCTTCGGCTTCGCGGCCTAAACGAATATTTGTTTGCGCGAGCTTAAGCGGTAACTCCGGCAGTTGCGGTTCGAAGGAACCGTCTATGTCTTTAAGCTGCTTGAGGCTGGTCAGCAGGCGTTTGATTATTGTGAGCGCCTCGATCGAAGCGCGTTCTTCGAAGGTGAAAAGGTTGCCGCGTCTCTCGCCACGACTAAGGCCGAGTTGCGCCCCCCGCTCTAGTATGACGCTCAGCGCTTCGGTTGAGATATCGAGAATGAGCGGTATTGCCGCGGACAAACCGGTCGCCGAGAGTAGCGCTTCGACCTTACTATCCGGGGTATTCGATATTCTCGACCATTCGGCAAGCATTGCCTGTGGGTCGGCGGTTTTTACCAGACGAATGGAGCGCTCGAAGTCGTCGACGGCCTCCCGCATATCGGGATAGCGGATGCGAAGGTAGGTGACCAAATCCGCGTCGGCCCCGTCCTCGTAGGCGAATCGCACCAAGGCGTGGACGGCGCGCCCGAGCGCGCTATATCTCAACGGGATCGGCTCGTTCAAGGAGTAGGGGATATCGAAATTCTCGAATACCCGGACGAGCGCCCTTGAGTAGAAGACGGGGTCGCGCAAGATGACCACTATCTCATCGGGCCTGTACCGGCCGCTTTCCAGAAGTTCGAGTATTTTAACACCGGCCAGCTCGACCTCGCCGCGCTCTCCCGCCGCCGCGAGATATGTTATCTCTTGCCGGGATACCGGTTGCGTGGGTCTTGGGGGTTGCTCAGGCTGTTGCATATTGTTTGCACTCGATGATTGCGCGTCCATAACCGAACTCGCGCTCTCAAGGAGTGTCTCGACCGCGTCCTTGCGCGACTCGAACGCCGCCGTATCCTCGTAGGTCAAGGTGAAGGTGATATCTGTGTCGACGCTTAGAAGCTCTATAATTCTCCGCTGGCTTGTCGTAAAATCGTCGAAACCATACATAAAGATGGGGTGTGTTTCCGATATCTCGCCGCTTTCCAGGGCGCGCGCAATCTCCCACCTAAGAAGCTGCTCGGTCAGGAGATCGAGCTGCTCTAGCTTGTCCATATACGCGCGGTAGAGGTTGCCGATATCATCGAGATAATGCGCGCCTCGTGAGCGCGTTTTACCCCACTCGGCAAAAGCCCTAGTCGTGGCTTCGGGGCTATTCATGCCCTCGGTCAGCTCATTGAAGAAGCCCGCCATCGTTTCATAGAAGCCCGGATACCGGGAGGATTTAGCCAGCGCCGTCAGCTCTGTCGCGGCCGTCACGCGCTGGACGATGTATTTCTGCTGGGTGCTATCGATGCGCCTCTGTGTTAAGGCAGCGCGCGCAGCCAGGTCATCTATGAACCTTGAATAAGTCACGACCTCCGCGCCGATAATCGCACCCGAAAGCCGGAGTAACTCGCGCCGGATATAGTGGGCCTCGGGGGTGCTCGGCACGACCAGCAGCGGGTTGCGCCCGATATTATCGATGAATAGCCCGAGCAGCGCCTCTTTCTTGCCGCTCTGCGCGGGGCCGATTATGACGTTTAGCGACATCGTCTCTCCCGGTTTAGCACTAGAAAACCCTACTTACGTCTGATGCGAATTAGTTTTCGAATATATAGGTCAAAGTTGTGAGCATCTTCAAGGCGCACATTTTCTCTCTCGAAAATGCCCAGTTAGAGTGACCTGGTGTTTTAATTCGCATCAGACGTTACTTGCTTAATATAACATATAAGGAACGATCGCTTAGACATCTTATCTGTTTAAACCAATGCCTGAACTAAGAAACGTAAAAGGTACCATGCAAGTGCGGCATTTGTGCGAGCAGGCGGGACGCAACGACGGTGAAAAGTGATCACACGAACATTAAACGGGCCGTTCATTGCCATGCCAGATTGAAGACGCTAAAGACGGGATGTGCAGGGTAGTGATAAAGAAAGCAGGCTTTACAGATGGTCAGTTTCTAGAATTACCGGCGAGATAGCCTCGTGATGTATACGATTACAATACGTGAAGCTGAAGAGGGTGAATACTCGCAACGGTACAGCAAGTTAAGCAGCTCGCTCAATATGATGGTTAGCAAGACGAAGGGTTGAGTAACAAAGTAAGGGTTGGCTACTGTCTAAATTCATCAAGGCAGAAGTATTCGCGATTGCTATCTGCTACCTCGGCAGCTATGAGTTCATTAAAACTCGTACTTAGTAAATAAGGACGCTCCTTAAGCGTGTTTTCCAGTGCTTCCTGAGCGGTGCGACCTTGGCCAAAAGCGACAATCTGTAAGTTTTCGATATCTGGCTCGATACTTTCGCTATTGGGTTGATATGTGTGTCCTTCAAGAGTCATAAAAATAAACTGCCTCATATTTTAGAAAACCCTCTCTTCAATAGCGATTGCTTCAAAAGTTTTCGTGTGCAGCGCTGATAAATCATCATAGCTTAAGAATTTAACCCTCTTTTCTATAGGGCGGAAAGCATCCAGGGTTAGTTTCTTATTGTATTCCTGATGCCTGTGTATATCGGCGACTATATAGTAGTCCGAATAGAAATCTTGAAGCTCGACGAATTTCAAGAGAGAATTATAGATATCGGTTGAATGTTCGACTTCGAATAGTTTGGCCGGCATTTTTCGTATGTTGAACCATATAACGTCTATCGTTCGAGCCCTGTTGATAGTTTCGTCAAAGCTAAATCTATAAATGGTGTCAATTGCTGCTATGTCGCCTAATTTTCCATTAAGAAATGATTTGTTCTTGTCTTGGCTCGGTATGAATGTTTCATATTTCTTTAAATTACCCACCTCAACGAGTAATCCCTGATAGTAGCTATGATTGAATTCCTGCTGCAGTATCTGGTCCTGTGGCGACTCTAAGCTCTCGAGAATTTCTCGTGGAAGCTTATCTCTGTAAGATTTGAGAGCCCAAAGACCAGGCTTGATCTTGAAAAAGTATTTGTCGTTCTGAACAATTCGGCGAATGCTGGCAAAAGGAGTTTTTGTCATCCACTTACAATCTTCAACCTTAAGCACATTCTGGTTGAGATATCCAAGGGTTGCAAAACCACCGTTCGTTTCCATTGTCTTTATAACTGCTTCGCGCTGGTTCATGCTTTAAGTATAGACGAGTCGATGAATGGCAACAATCTTTAGGACTGAGGGGGGAAGTGCATCAGAGATTTCGAATTTAAGTTATGAGTTGGAAAACGAAAATCGGCTGAATGCGATGAACGTGTATTGCACGCTTGAGTGTTTTTGGAACAATAAAAATAGTGCAAACGGAACTTAATAATTCTAGCGGTTAGCTGGAAAAAAGATTGGCGGCACCCCGATCAAGGCATACCCTTTTAGTGGCAAGCTAAAGGGGGTTTAGAAAGGATGGCGTAAACCGTAGAGCTATGACATCCGGTGCTTGGTGCGGGAGGCCTCGAGCATCCGTACATTACATGACGTAAAGTCAAACTGTTCTGAAGGCCAGGAGAGGGAACTGCCTGGCGACAGCCTTGCGCATTATGGTTCTGCATAAACCCACAGTCGGCGTGGTTGTTGAATGCACCGACAGACGCCTTGACCCTTGCGACTATACACCATAAGCTTCGTGTTTACGGCGGGTGTCTTTTATCCACCTTGACCGTGCCCCGTTTTCAGGACAACACAGAAATAGAGGTTTTTACAAAATACTCGCCAGAATCCACTAAGCATCGATGTCGCCAACCTCAGATGAATCACTCTTCGAATATTGCCTAACGTATGACAATAAGAATACCGATAATCAACACACCAAACCCCACGATTATTTGGTATGTCAACAGCAGGCGAAAGGGTGAACCATGGCGCGGGTTTTAACGCAGGACAATGCTTTGCGCGAGCAGTTTGAAGAATGGCTTGAGCGAAAGAAACAGAGAGCACGGGACGAAGCCAGGGCTTCTGTCGATGCGGATATGGCATTTCTATATCCGAAACTTGCTGGAGATTTCGCTGTATATCAATGTGACAAAACGCAGCAAGCTTGCGTAGATAAAGGCGCACAAGGCGAGACTGAGGTCGCGGGATTGCTTGAGCGGGACTTAGCGGATTCATGGGTGCTGTTCAACGATGTGATTATAGAGCCAAAGCCCGACATGCTCACACAAATCGACCACATTGCGATTGGTCCGCCCGGGCTCTTCGTTATCGAGACAAAAGCATGGAAAGCGCCATGTTCGGGTTACAAGGACAAGTGGAAGAGGCAACAAGGCAAAGATTGGGTCAAATGTGATAACAACCCGACGAAGCAGAACGCATATCACACCGAACTCATCATCAAGTGGCTTAGCGATACAGGGCTAAATAGAATGCCAAGTCCGACTAGCGAGTGGATAATCCCAGTCATCGTTTTTACCCAGTCACCATGGGTCAAAACGACCGATTGCTCGATGCACGTGTGCGCCAAGCCTGCAGAACTTGTCAAATACTTAAAGCGTTTGCGTCGCACACATTTGGACAAGGAGCAAGTTGATATGGTGGCGAACCTTATTCGCTATCCACGCCTCAATAAAGCCCTTCGTGAGAAGAAAATCCATTGGTTTGGATAATGGGCAAGTGCCAGACACCGCCATAGTAATATGGAATTATCAGAGGCTATTCGCAATGTGAAACATGAAGAACACGACCGGCTGATGGAGTGGCTTGGCGGCAAATTTGACCCTGAGCGCTTCAATCCGGCTGAGGTAGCGTTTGACGATCCCAATGAACGTTGAGCGAGCTGTTTGGAGGGTAAGGTTTTTGCGGAATGAGTGCTAGAACGACCCTGCCCCCAATCATTATAGATTAAGGCGCTAACTTCAAACTTTAGGGGTTAGTATGATATTCTGCATTCAAGAGGTATCTTCATGAAAAACGTGATTATTGATCAAAACATACAGCATGGTCAGCCGGTTATAGAAGGCACAAGAATTCCGGTAGCTGTTATCCTGGGTGCGCTCGCCGGCGGGATGACGTTTGATGAGATTAAAAAGGAATACGACGTTACCGACGAAGATATCCGGGCCGCATTGCGCTATGCGGCCGAGCTTGCGGCAGATGAAAAAGTAATACCCCTAAAGAAAACGTCATGAATAAATTCTTGCTTGATGCAGGAGTCCACGCTCGATCCAACGATTCCTAGAGGGCCAAAATTGCTCAGTAACGCACGTTGCCATCAAGCTTTATGCACAAGGCTAAAAGAAAATGATTTGCCGGTACCAGAACCACATTCCTTCGCTAAATACCTTGCTGTTTAGAGGACCAAAGGACGAGGACATGAAGCGAAATCTTATCACAGCGATTGCCCTGCTTCTATTCATGATGCCGCTTCAAGCATCGGCGAACGATGGCTACAGCGGTGGGGGGTCGGCGAGACGCCGATGCCGCGAAATAGTAAGGACATCATTATGGAGAAAGAGGTTGTCCACGTCATTCTCCATGAGGGCCAGTAGGACTTAGCTGGCAATTCTATAAATCCTCGCAAAAAGCACTTAAACAACCAGGGAGTGTGGCGAATCTATATCACATATAGCACCACCCCTCATCATCATTGGCATGCCGCATGCAGGAAAGGTTACTCTTCTATGGAATGATGCAAATGTGCTATAGCACAAGCAGTTGACAGCCCCATACTCAACTGCTAACTTAGTTATTATTGTGCTGAGTTGCCATCTATTATCGTGTCGCCGAATCGGGTATATTGTTTTTGGCAACAACCATAGGAGAAACCCGTGAACGAAGATATCCTGAAATACATTGCGACGAAGCATGATTTAGAGGAATTAGGGATAGTGCTAAGGGATGAATTTAGACAGTCTCATAGCGAGGTGCTCTCGCGCCTCGATAAAATCATTACGATGGTAATGCGGTTTGACCAGGAACGCTTATTTACATTTGAGTACGTAAAAAGAGTTGAGGGAGAGGTTGAGAAGATTGAGACAAAGGTAGAGCAAAGCCGCAAGGATATAGAGCACATTAAAGGTATACTAAAGACCAGTTAGCCTCGCTTATTCAAAATCTATCCCAGAGCCTCAGATAATCGCAGGCAACATCTGATGATCACGCATGAACCTGTAGAAGGTAGGCCCATGAAAAGCGAATTCGATAGCGTTTTCCAATTCAAAATAACACTCAAAGAGATAGCGCCGCCTATCTGGCGTCGTATCCACGTTCCAGGAACATACGGTTTCTGGGACTTGCATGTGGCGATTGAGGATGCGCTAGGCTGGTGGGACTACCATCTACATGAGTTTGAGCTAAATGACCCCCTCAGCGGCAAGAAAACAAGAATCGGGATGCTTGATGACGATATAGAATTGCTAGACGACAGGGAAGTACTTTCCGAGAACGAGTGTAAAATCGCCGATTGGTTCTCGCCGCAAAACAACGAGGCGCGCTATCTTTATGACTTTGGCGATGGCTGGGAGCACGAGGTGGTGCTGGAGCGGATTTTACCGAGAGAGAAAGGTGTCGAATATCCGGTTTGTACCGGTGGGGAGAGAGCGGGTCCTCCCGAAGACTGCGGCGGGGTGGGCGGCTATGCGGAATTGTTAGAGGTTATTATAGATGTGAAACATGTTGACTACGACAGCATGATGGAGTGGTTTGGCATTGTTCTCATCGCCAGGTGCGGCAAGCGCAATCAGGATACCTAGACTCCCTGCATCCACCACCTCTAAAAATAAACCTCAACCGACGACCCCGAATGCCCAACTCCCTCGGCGACCTCAAAGATTGTTTTTGCGACGTGCTCGGGCGTCATCATCTTCGACGGGTCTTCCCAGGGGTGGATATCGAGGTGGAGTTTCGTGGACACGCCGCCGGGGAGGATGGCGTAGACCTTGATTCCGGTCCCGCTCGTCTCATCCGCTACGACTTGCACCAGACCGACCAGGCCGAATTTTGACGCGCTGTACGCCGAGTAGTTGGCCTGACCTTGCACGCCAAGACCGGAGGAGATGTTTATGATCACGCCGTGGCCTTGTCGCCTCATTATAGGGACAACGGCGCGCATGAAGAGAAAGCTTCCTTTGAGATTCGTCTCTATGACCTCGTCCCACTCTTCCTCCTTGGTTTCTTCAATCGGCTTCCAAGCCGCAATCCCGGCGTTGTTAATCATTACATCGATGCTCCCGAACTTCTCCAGCACGGTTGCGACGATGTTCTCAACCGAATCGGGCTCGCGAACATCCCCGACAAGCCCCAGGATGCGTTCGACAAGATAGTCTGCGCCTTGGTCGGCTGCGAGCTTATTCACCGCCTCATCGACATGATTCAGATGGCGGCAGAAGATAGCCACTTTGTCGTCGTTTCGCAAGAACGCTGCTGCGGAGGCGAGGCCAATGCCGCGCGTCGAGCCGGTTATTAAGACCACCCGACCGCTATTAAGTTTGCGCATGTCGTGAGTAGACGTGTCCATGTCTATTTTGTACCCATTTACATGATGGCCGAACGACAGATTAAGCCCCTATAGCGATCGAGCAGACCCGATGGAACGGGCCTGAAGAGACGGGGACATCGCATACTGTTCTTATGAGCGGGGAAAAAACAAACGGTGATTATTCCGCAAATTTGGCGGATTTACGTGACCGCGGTTCCAAAGGTTCAACGTTGGCAGAGGTTGAGTCGGAAGGGGCTGAGCGAGGGTCGCGGCGCGTGACGACAAAGCGCGCAAACACCAGCGCCCCGCACACTGCCACGGTTGCGGCGTAAATCGGCCAATAGATGCCGGGTTCGGTGAGCGTGTCCGGTGGGACACGAAACGTCCAGTTGAGCGAGCGCACGACCGCAAACGCGGCGACAAACGAGAGAAACGGCACGCCGCTTGGAACACGAAGTGGCGTGATGTTGGATGTGTAGCTTGGCATGTCACTAACTACGTCATGTGGCACACTAAATCTCCGCACAACCGCCCACACCGCCACGCACGCCAGCGCCCCCGCGGCCTCATATAACTGCGTGGGATGAACGGGTAGGGGTGCCTCGAAGAGCTTGATGTATCCGTGGGCGAGCTGCCAGAAGTGGGCGTAGCTGCCGGGAGGGAAGGTGACGCCGGTAGGCCCGTCGGTGAGCCTGCCGAAACAGCAGCCGTTCGCGAAGCACCCGAGACGCATTATGACTATACCCGCGCCGAGCGCCGGCGCGGCGGCATCGGCCAGCCGCCAGAGATCGACTCGCATCAACCGCGCCGCGAGCACCCCCGCCACAGAGGCCAAGAACACTCCGCCAAAGAGCGCGTGCCCGCTCGCCTGAAGGGTCCAGAGGCGCCATGGTTCGCTCGCATAAACCTCGGGGTTTGTTATCGCGTGCCACAGCCGCGCTCCAACCGGCAGCGTGACAGCGCTCACTAGCAATACGGCAAGCGAGCGCCGTGCCGGCAAGCCGTCTCGTCGCGCCAACAGCCAGGCAATCGCCAGCGCGACGAAGACCGCGCTCATATAAGCGACCCGATATGACGTTACTTCGAGCGAGGTGCCGTCGGGCAGCGATAGCTCAAAGAGTATCGGGTGCACCCCGCGCCTACTTAGCCGCCGAGAAGGTACCGGACATGATTATCTTCGAGCCTCGGAACGGCGCTCTCCACGAGCCGGCCATCGTCATGCCGCCCTCTTTTTTGAAGGCAACGGCGCCTTTGAGCGCGAAGACGCTGCCCGCGCTGGTGATGCTCATAGAAATCGCTCCGTCCGAGTATGTGGCGGAGCCGGAGCCGTCGCCTGTTCCGCCGGAGAGTTCGGCCGTCCCCGATCCCGACTCGTTCAGGTTCAGAACGAGTGTCATGGCGTTCTTCTTGCCTTCGAGTTCCTTGAACCGCCGTTCGCAGCCCGCTTCTTCGGCCCTCTTCGCCTCGCTTTCGGGGATATCGACCTTTACGATAATGATAGAGCCCTTCCAGGTGCCGTTGACCTGGGCTGGGTCGGGCGGGATAGCGAGTGCCGCCTTGATGAGGTCTTTTAGCAACTTGTTCGTGAGCCCGCCGGCGACCAGATTATCGATATATTTCGTCGGGGTCGAGCCCATCTTTGTGGTCAAGGCATCTAAGAGCCCCCGCAAAGTTTTCGGGAAACTCTTGCTGACTAGGTTGGTCAAGGCGCCTTTTGCCGTATCCTGGAAATTAGTAAGGAATCCGGTCCCACCCTTGGCGATAAGGTCCCGTATCTTCTTTATCATCGCTTCGCGGCTGTTTTTGATTAGCCGGCCCACCGCCTGGTTGATTTCGAGCTTGATGGTGTTCGAGATAAGGAGTTTTGCTTTGTCGGGGGTCATCCCTTTCTTAATGAGCAGCTCGGCGAGGGATTTGGCGATATTGGCGCGCTCCGAAGCGTTGGCGGCGTTGCCTACCATCCCGGTTACGATTTTAGAGAACGCTTTGACGCCCTCGGTGCCGCCTTTAAGAAGCCCCGGGAGCTGGCTTGCCTTGATGAGCACCTTGCTGCCGCCGATAGCGCCGAGACCGATTTCGATGAAGCCGACAGCGACGTCCGCGGTGGACGACTCTTTATTTGCGACCTTATAGATGCCCTTGGCCATGCCGGTGAACATGCCGACCGAGATTTTAGTGATACCGTTGACCGCCCAACCTGCGCCTCCGGAGATTTTGCCCTTTCCGAATATCTTAGCCAGCGTCCACTCCGTCGCGCCGCCCGCCGCGTCGCCGGCTCCGGTCTCGACCCCCTTGATGTACTTATCCGCCGTCGTGAAGGTGCTTGCCCCGGAGACGCCTTTATTGTAGTTGTCTATGGCCTCTTTGGTGTTATCCATGATGTTTTCGATAATATCCTTGCCGCTGTTGCCGTAGTAGATGCCCGCACCCACCGAAGTGATGTTGCGCACGCCGAGCCCAAGCGCGTCCACGCCGACGCCGACCCCGGTCTTAACCTTACCAAAGCCGGTTTTAACAGCGCTCCAACCGGAGGATAACCAGCCTTGCTTGGGCGTCTCGGCCTGAGCTTGTCGCTGCATGACTTGGGTTCCGGCCGCGTAGTTCTTACCGGCTTCGTAGTCTTGCGCCGCGTAAGCCGTTGCAATGCCTAACGTGGGGAACGGTGCTTCGGCCACCTCGATTAGTTTACCGGTGTCTATAGAGGCGGCATGCTGCTCCATGGACGAGTTGAGTTCTTTGAACGCCCCGTAGAATACTTTGATGTCGTCGACGTCCTTCTGGGTGAGGCCTTCGCGTGGGGTTAGGCCGGCGACCACGGGGTCGAGCTTAGCCTGCTCGGCCTTCATCCACGCGATGGCCTCTAGTGAGAAGTAGTAGTCGGCGCTCGCGAGCTGCTTGAGCCCGAGGTCGACATTGGCTACGTGCTGCGCCACCGGTTCGAGCGCTTTTATCGCCTCGCCCATGAGAGTTTCCATCTTGCCGTCGTAAGCGGCAACTGCCTGCTTGACCTTATCGTTCTTGGAAGCGGACAGGTTGTTGACCATGAGCGCGGAGTAGCTTGCCAGCGTATCGGCATCCTTAAGATAGAGGCCGGCGAGTTCAACAGCCTTTGAGACGGCTAAGTAGTCTCGAATAGCGATTGCGTAGGTCTGGGTAGTCTCTTCGGCGACGAGCGAGTGGAATTCCTCTTCGAGGATGACCTCCATGGTGCCGTGGAGTACGACGGTGTTGAGCGTCTCAAGAGCGATGTCTTCGAGGCCTTCTTCATCTTTGTAAACGCTATCTAAGAACGTGGTGTACTCACTCCTTAGAGCGGCGAGCGCAGGTTTTGCCGCATCGCACGCTTTGACGAGCGCCGCCGCTTCGGCTTTTATCTCCTCGACCTTGGCCGCGCGCGCCGTGTCGAACCCGGTCGTATTCTGGGACGGTAGCGGTTGCGCCCCATTGTAGAACGGCCCGCCGGTTATCGCTGTCTCTAATGTGTCGTTGGCGAGGAAAAAGTCGATGTTGCCCTCGCTAATTTCAAACTCGGTGGTAAACGGGCCTTGCGGCTTTTTGCCAAGGAGCCCGCAGCTGCCGACAAGCAAGCTCGAACTTGCGAGCAGCGCAATCAGTGCCATCGCCACAGCGCGTCTCATAAACAATCCACATAGCTTGACAGACCAGGGTTTTTCCACAAATACCACCTCTTCATAAATAGTAAGATTAAATATTATGGTTGTTGGCATCAAGTTCTAAGTGATGTCGAGTGTTTCCGGTAAGTATGAAGCCGAGCCGCCGTCCGTTCAATCACAGGCGATGTCAGAAAGACCGCGACCGCATAGAAATATCCGACAACAGGGAGATCGCGCTTCGCGCCCGAGTCAAAGGACAGACCTCAAAGCGGGAGCGCAAAGCTTAATAGAAGAGTATCACTACTAATTGGGACGCGCAAGGAAGGCGAGCAAGCATACGTGGTTTCATTTGCGTCGCTCGATATTTGCGAGCGTGCTTCTCTTTAATCCTCCGGTCCGAAGCAGTTGCCGTAATCGACGCAGACACCGCAGCTCGGCGCTGTGCAGAGATTGAGACCTTCGAGTTCGCAGAGTTGTTTATAGAAGAATTTCTTCCATTTCATGTCATAGGTGTTCTTGCGGGCCAGGGGTGTGAAGTGCGTATGGAGCAGGTCGGATAGTTGCAGCCTGCTTTGCAGGCACATATCTTGCCACAGGTGGTTCTCGCCGAGGCAGGCGAATGCGACGACATGGGCGAGCCGTTCGGTCTCGCCATTCTCGAATGCCCTGTTCGACAGCAGCAAGTTCACAAGGTCGATGTACTCATCGCCACGCCCCTCCAAACCGGAGATTTCGATGACGCGCGCCATCAATGCCAAATAATCGGCCGTATCGCTATGCCGCATAGGAATCTACCCCCAATCGTCCATAACGCTATGGTAGCCTACGCCTAGGCGCGCTTCTTTATGCGCCGGTATAGGATTTGACCCGTCCGGTCTGTAGCCGCGTCTAATGTGGTCACATCGAGATGGGCGAGTCGCAAAACACGCGTTATGTAAAGAATCGGAGATAATCGAAGAAATTCTCCCTTAACGACTCGATACCGAAGTCATTGCGTTTGAGAACAATATTCGCCGCTTTCGTGAGCGCTTACTAGTCGCTCACAACACCGTCTTGGATTCTATACGGCTTTCCGGTGGATGGACAACGTAGATCGATTCTTTCCACAAAGGGCCCTTTGCCGTCCTTTGTTTCCAGCAGCTGTTCAAGGGTGGTTGGGAATTCGCCAAAAGCTTCTCGGTAACTGTCGACACCGCCCTGCAGATATGCGACGTTGTCCGCGCAGACACTGCCCGAGGGCACTCTTGTACCTTCGGTGTCAATCTCGCTCAAACCAACGGCGATAGCCACTACGGCCAATATGGCGATGACGATGACGCCAATCTTTCCGGCGGACATGGGGCTGCTGCTATTTGACTTACGATTTTGTCCTCCGCTCGATTTACCGCCGGCTTGGCCGTTGTTCGCTTTTTTCCCCATCTATTTCTCCCTTTTCGCAGATTGTTTCGAGTTAAATTGTAGCAGTATTTCGCCACGCGCGTCAATCCGGGTACCCCGGTATGATGGCTAGATGAAATAGGGGTAACCACTGAGCGTATTTTGCCAAGAGGCGCCGGCTCACTCGACAATGTCGGGCAATTTGCCTTCAAAGACAAAATCTTTAGGCAAGCCGGAATTAGCCGATATTAAATCGAAGGAACCTCCCTTGCTCGTCTTGTTTAGTCGAAGTCAAGGGCTAAGGCCACGATATACAGGAGGAACAGATATGGCAATCGCACAATGGAACGACAGTTTGGCAACCGGCGTTAATACGGTGGACACGCAGCACAAAGAGATCATAAGGATGATAAACGAGTCCCATGAGGCTCTGTCCCAGGGAAAAGGACGTGAGTATGTTGAAAAAGCCATCGGATTTCTTTCAAGCTATGTCATTGAGCATTTCAAAGGCGAGGAAGAATTGATGGCCAAGTACGGCTATCCCGCGCGCACCGACCATGTACGCCAACATGAAGCATTTCTTAACGACTTCACCGGGCTGGTAAGCGAGTATAACACGACCGGCAGCTCCTCGTTCCTGGCCATCAACTTCCAGCAGTCGGTTGTGAAGTGGCTTGTCAATCACATCATGAAAGTCGACAAGGAGATGGCCGCATTCTTAATCGAAGAATCCGGCGACAAGGTCGCATAGGTACGTCGCGTTCCGCGTTTGAACACTAACGAGAGGCCCGCTTATCGTACGGTTTTAAATCCGGCGAACGGCGGGCCTTTCATCTGCTCTCGTATAACGGGACGCCATATGAGGGGACGGTCATCGGATTTAGCCGATTTTAGCGTCCGGCCTCACCTCGCATAGAGTCTGGAAATGGTGCCGGACACCGCTCGCTCGTGCTGCCTGCAAACACAAGACATGAAACGACTAAATGTGCGCACTTGTGAAAACCGCTCTTCTATCTTCTGTGTTGATAATTTAGGTCGTGCCATGATGTCTTAAGCGCTATAATGTCTTAAAGGCGAAGCGATTGAGGTATTTTGTGAGTAAGCGAGCAGTGGACTCGCTTATCTCCTCGAAGCGCTCCCATACACGCGTGCGGAATTCGAAAAACTAGCGAAAACGCGCGGGGTCGTTAGTGACGCTGTAAAGCACGACATACAAATTAAGGCTACGTAAATGCGGGTGTGTTGATGGCATTCTTGGGCGAAGCGAGAGATAATAACGAAGATTTAGGTGAAGCGGGCAGTTTTGTCGGCTACCGGCTTGTAGAATTCTCGTATGCCCACAGAGAAGCCCTAAGGGAAGTCGCGGAACGCCTGGTTTCACATGAGGACACGATAGTTGAGGCTTGGATAAATCACCAGTTTAGCGTATGGCAGCCGCCCGGTTTTAGCCGCGAAAACCTCAAAAAGGTATTTGGCGAGATTTTTCATGATATGCTGGTATGCATGAGGGACAGTAAGCTTGAACGCTGCATCGGCAACCTCGAATTAGCGGGCGCGGAATTGGCGCGCGGCAACTTCCCTTACGAGGCGCTCATATTTAGTCTGCACTTTCTTGAAGAGAGCTACACCGAGTTTCTCTTTGACCCTCCATCGGATAGAACCCTGGCATGGCTGCTGGGGATGGATGAGTTTCTTCATGCCGCGCTGGCGGCCATTGCCACGTCATACTTCCAGGCGCAGCGTAAAGAACTTTTGGAAGAGGCTGAGGTGGGTCGTATAGTCCAGGAGGGATTGCTTCCAAATATACCGAAAAAAGCCCTGGGGCTTGAAGTAGCTCAAATATATCTTCCCGCGGGAGAGCGAGCCAAGGTTGGGGGTGATTTCATCGATCTATTCGAACTCAGTAGCTACCGGGTTGCGTTTATAGTCGGGGACTTTTCAGGACACGGCCTAGAGGCGGCTACGAGTGCGACTATGATCCGCGCTCTGTTCAGGGGGTTTATCCGAGATAATCCCGATTTGGGCGATGCTGTCGCGAGGCTCAACCGCGTGCTTGCCGCCGAGTTGCCGGCCGATCGGTTTGCCACAGCGATTGCCGGCATCTATGACAAAGCCGGCCGGTTGGAACTGGTATGCGCCGGACATCCATCCGCCCTGCTTTGTGGCGATATATGCCGGGCGTTAGAATCATACGACCTGGCTCTAGCGGTAGATAAAGATGCGGCCTACAGGACGATCGAGGTCGAACTAAAGTCAGATGACTTTCTCGTTATGTATACGGATGGCCTGACCGAGGCGCGCAACGAGCATGACTTCTTCGGCGAGGCGCGCGTTACCGCGGCGGCTAAAGAGGTGCGGGATGCACAGGCCGGCGCTATAGCGGAACATCTTCGAGACGAAGCGCTTCGCTTTACGGGCGGCAATCTCAGTGATGATGTCGCGATCCTTATCCTTAAACGAGCCAAGTAACGGCGGACGCCCCGCTCCCGAGTATGCCCCTGAGCATCCCTTGACTAATCGTATTACACGCCATACAATGTAAGACACAAGCATCAGGAGGTGTGTTATGAGTACAGCAATATCAGTCAGGCTTCCCAAGGCCCTTGCCGACCAATTGGACAGCATAGCCAAAGAAACGGAGAGACCTCGCTCTTATATCATCCAGAAAGCCCTGGAGTCCTACATAGAAGACTACGCGGATCTCCAGGTAGCCTTGGACCGACTCCATGATAAAACAGAACCGGTTGTTTCGGGCAAAGAGTTGAGAAAATCCCTTGGCTTATAATGTCGTTTACAAGAAGTCAGTCCGGCGTGATTTGAAAAAGCTCAGCAAAGCGGAAGCTCAGCGCATTCTAAATCAGATTGAGGAAGACCTTTCAGAGGACGGTGACACATATCCGCTTCTCAAAGGCCAATTTGCGGGTCTTCGAAAATATCGCGTCGGTGACTACGGAGTTATCTATGCTATTCTCGGGGATGACGTCCTCGTACTTCGAATAGGGCACAGGAAAGACGTTTATGAGAAAGAAATCTAGAAACGGCTTGCCCCGCTCGCCATATCTCGCATAGCCATAGAAATCCCGATTTGCTATGATATTAAGCATGATTATAGCGATTGATGGGCCGGCGGCCTCTGGAAAAAGCACAGTAGCGCGGGAAGTGGCGAAACGCCTCGGTTTTAAATATATCGATACGGGAGCGATGTACAGGGCGGTTACCTGGAAAGCACTCCGCGACAAAGTCGACATATCGAGCGAGGACGCGCTGACGGCCTTGGCAAGACATGCGCGGATTACCATTAGCGAACTCGAGGATACGCGGTACGCGGTCATCATCGACGGCGAAGACGTCACCGAGGCCATCAGGGAGCCGAAGGTGAGCGCGGCGGTCTCGTCGGTCGCGAAACTGCCGGGCGTGCGCGCGACGCTCGTTAAGAAACAGCAGAGTTATGCGGGTCTCTTTCCCGACATGGTAGTCGAGGGGCGCGACATCGGCACGGCGGTCTTTCCCGACGCGGATATCAAGATTTACCTCCAGGCCTTGCCGGGTGAACGGGCTAAGCGCCGCCAGCGCGAACTCAAAGAAAAAGGCTACCAGATAGAAGTAATCTCCGTAGAGCGAGATATCCTCAAGAGGGACAAGACCGACAGCACGCGAGCGACCGGACCCTTGGCAAAAGCGGCCGACGCTTGCGTCGTCGACACCACCGAGAAGACGATAGGCCAGGTAGTGCAGGAAATAATCTGCCTCGCCAAAAAGAGTCGATAGTGCGATGTACTATAGAATCGCTTACCTAATTCTCGTACCGTTATTCAAAGTGCTCTTCCGTTATAAGATAGAGGGCGGCGAAAATATCCCAAAAGCGGGAGCTTTCATTCTGGCCTCCAATCATGCGAGCTACCTCGACCCCGCTTTGAGCGCGCTCGCGGCAGCGCCGCGCGAGGTAAACTTTATGGCCAAAGCGAGCCTCTTCAGATTCCCTATATTCGGAACGTTTTTGCGGATGATGAATTCGTTTCCGGTAAATCGGGAAATAATAGACCGGGCGGCGATAGTCACGACAATAAGGCTTCTAGGCGAAGGCAAACCGGTAGTGATGTATCCCGAGGGGACAAGGATAAAGGGCGGGCGGCTAGGCGAGGCGTTGCCCGGCGTGGCGATGCTGGCGGTAAAGACCGGTGCGCCGATAGTGCCGCTAGGTATTATAGGGACCGGAGATGTGCTGCCCGTTGGCGCGAAGTTTCCGCGCTTGCGTGCGCTCAAGGCGCGGGTCGGGGAGCCGATTCGGGTCGAGAGCCTCGTTGCGACGGAGCGAAAAGCGAAAGAGGCGGAATTGACTGGTAAAATGATGGCGGCAATTGGTAGACTAGTCGCTGGTGATTAAACTTTGAAGATAACGATGGCAAAACACGCGGGATATTGTTACGGGGTGCAGCGCGCGCTGAAGATGGCGCGCGAGGCTACCGAGCGCTCGTCTAAACCGATACATACACTCGGGCCTATTATACACAACCCCCAGGTCGTCGAAGCGCTCGAACAACAAGGCGTCAACGCGGTCGGCTCGGTCGACGAAGTCACCGAAGGCACGATAATCATTCGGACGCACGGCGTCGACCCCAAAATCATGGACATCGCCAAGGACCGAGGACTTGAAGTCGTCGATGCTACCTGCCCGTTTGTGGCCAAGGCGCAGGACAAAGCGGCGAAGCTCATAGCCGACGGTCGCGACGTGATAATCGTGGGTGAGCGAAATCATCCCGAGGTGGCGGGCCTGCTGGCTTGCGCGGCGAACCGGGCGGTCGTCGTCGAAAACGCCGAGGAACTCGAAGGTCTCAGCGACATGGAAGCGGTCGGGGTGGTAGTCCAGACGACGCAATCGATTGAAAACCTGCGAAGCGTCGTCGACGGCCTGCTTGATAAGACAAAAGAGCTGATAGTCTATAATACGATATGCAGCGCGACGAGCCAGCGCCAGAGCGCGGCGGCCGAGCTTGCCGGGAGTGTCGATATGATGCTGGTGGTGGGCGGCAAGAACAGCGCGAACACTACGAGGCTCAATATTATATGTAAAGAAAGGAACCGGCGGACGCACCATATCGAGACCGCCGATGAGATAGAGGCCGCCTGGCTGGAGGGTGTCGGCAACGTAGGCATCACGGCGGGCGCGTCGACCCCCGACTGGATTTTGAAAGAAGTCATCGACTACCTGGAATCGGGTTAATATGGCCCCTCCTGAGATTTATAAGATAAAAAAGGGGAGCCTCGCCGAGAAGCACGATTTGCGAGCAGGCGACGCGATACTCTCCATGAACGGAAAGCCGCTCCGCGATATTCTCGACTTCGAGATGGCGGCGTCCGAGCGCGAGGTAACGCTCATGGTGCTGCGGAGCTGCTGTATTTTAAAGATAATAATCGAGAATCCCTCGTATGAGAGCCTCGGAATACTCTTCGATACCTCGCTTTTCGACGGCATAAAGACCTGCGCGAACAAGTGTGTCTTCTGTTTTATAGACCAGCTGCCGCCGGGTATGCGCCGCGACGTCTATGTAAAAGACGACGATTATCGTCTTTCTTTTCTTTATGGTAATTTTGTGACCTTGACCAATATGGGAAGCGAGGATGTCGAGCGAATCATAGGCGACCGTATCAGCCCGCTCTATGTCTCGCTCCATGCGACGGAGCCCGCGCTCAGGACGCATATGCTCGGGCGAAAGAAGGGCGATGACTCGCTCGGGCACCTCAAACGTATGACCGAGGCGGGAATCGAGGTCCATATCCAAATCGTCCTCTGCCCCGGCTTGAACGACGGTGAGGTGCTCGCCAAGACCGTCGACGACCTGGCTTACGGGTACGATAACATCGAGTCGGTCGGGATTGTGCCGGTGGGGCTGACGGGGCACCGGGAGGGCCTCTACGAGTTGAGCGCCTTTTCTAAGCAAGACGCTATCGCGCTCATCGAAGAGGTATCGGCGTGGCAGCGTAAATTCGAATCCGAAAAGGGCCGCGCTTGGGTCTATCTCGCGGATGAGTTCTATATATCGGCCGGCGATGACCTGCCGCCGCTCGGGCATTACGATGATTTCCCGCAAATAGAGAACGGCGTAGGCTTGTCGCGTTTGTTCATCGACGAGGCGCGCTCCGCGATGGATGCGCTCGACCAAACATTAACCACGCAAGCGCTCGCCGTCGTGACGGGGACGCTCTTCGCGCCGGTCTTAAGAAGGGTTATCGAGGAGTTAAGGCGAACTCATAAGCTTAATATGGAAGTCATAGCGGTCGACAATCTCTTCTTTGGGGGATATGTCAACGTGACCGGCCTTTTAGCCGGGAGCGATATAGTCGCGGCGGTCGGCGCACGGCTCAAAGAACACGAGCGCCCCGACATGTTATACTTGCCGGATGTGCTGCTCAATGCCGACGGCCTCATGCTCGATGACTCGACGCCGGAGACGGTCGCCGAAGAACTCGGCCTGAGCGTTAAGGTCATTGAAAGCTCAGGCACGGGCTTTGTCGGCAGTCTGGCGGAGCAGTCGATTGGTTGAGCTGAACCAGAGGCACGTTGTTTTCCGGAGAGTAGACCGGTCGATAGGAACCGGTTGTTTTTCAGAGAGTCGAATAGTCGATTGCTTTAATGCTTGATTTGTTTTTGCGGAACTTGGAGGTAGAACACGAAAGATGACATATCCATTAGTCGCCATTGTCGGCCGGCCAAACGTCGGTAAGTCGACGCTCGTAAATAGAATAGTCTCACAGCAGCTCGCCATCGTCCACGAGACGGCGGGCGTCACCCGCGACCGCAACTACGTCG
Source organism: Actinomycetota bacterium (assembly GCA_018333515.1). Classification (NCBI taxonomy): domain Bacteria; kingdom Bacillati; phylum Actinomycetota; species Actinomycetota bacterium. Next base: position 28,191 of record JAGXSZ010000005.1, on the reverse strand, counting down.
ATGCCGAGTGGAACGGAAAGACCTTCACCATAATAGATACCGGCGGCATAGATTTCGGGGAAGACATCTCGATGGGCCGGCTCATCACCGACCAGGCGATGCTGGCCATAGAGGAAGCCGATGTGATTGTGCTCGTCGTCGATGGTATCGTCGGCCAAATGCGCGAGGACGAGATGGTCGCCAAAGTTTTGCGGGCGTCGAAGAAGCCGATTGTGCTGGCGGTAAACAAGATCGACGATATGGCGCACGAAGCGGCGATTTACGATTTCTACAACCTCGGCCTGGGCGACCCTCATCCCGTTTCGAGCAGCCACGGCCGCGGCGTCGGCGACCTGCTCGACGTAATAGCGGCGCTTATCCCCTCGGTCGAGCGGATAGAAGATATCAATGAGGTAAAAGTCGCAATAGTCGGGAGGCCGAATGTCGGCAAGTCTTCGATAATAAATAAGATTTTAGGGGAAGAGCGGGCGATAGTAAGCGATATCCCGGGCACGACGCGTGACACTATCGACACCGTCCTCGAAAAAGACGGCATCATCTACCGGTTTATCGACACGGCGGGGTTGAGGCGGCAGTCGAGCGCCAAAGAGGATGTCGAATATTACAGCTTCGTCAGGTCGCTGCGGGCGCTCGATAGGGCCGATATCGCGGTCATCGTCATAGACGCCGTCGAAGGCCCATCGACCCAGGACCAGAAGATAGCGAACCTGGCCGAAGAGCGGGGGTGCGCGAGTATTCTTGTCCTGAACAAGTGGGATTTGATGGACGACCCGGAATGGGCGGCAAAGGTTCAGGACGTTCTCGAAAACAAGATGCGGTTTCTCGATTACGCGCCGCGCCTCAAAGTGTCGGCCGAGACCGGGATGGGAATTCATAATGTATTCGACCAGCTCAAAATAGTAATGGGCGAATACGAAAAGAGAGTTTCGACCTCGGCGCTAAACGGTCTGGTCATGAAGATAAAAGCGGAAGGCTTTCAGCCGGCGAAGGGCGGGAGGACGCTCAAGATATCTTATGCCGCGCAGATACGAATAAAGCCCCCGGTATTCGTATTCTTCGTCAACCACCCGGAACTTGTTACCGACTCCTATAAGCGGTATATTGAGAACCAGATTAGAGACGTCTTCGCCTTTATCGGCACCCCTTTGAACATCCGGTTTAGAAGTAAATATACGTAGGGTGCGGTCGTCGCTTATAGCCGAAACCCTTAAGAGACCGCAATCCTGGAGAGCTAGCCATAGGAGCCTTAATTGCCATACCCGACAGCAGCATTGGTCGTATTCGCATACTTACTGGGGTCGGTGCCGTTCGGGTTGCTCGTAAGTAAGCTCCTCTTTCATGTAGACATAAGGGAGCATGGGAGCGGGAATATAGGGGCGACGAATGCGTATCGAACGCTCGGCCCGGTCGCGGGAGTGGTCGTGCTCACGGCAGATATCCTTAAAGCGATGATACCGGTCTTCGCGGTAAGATATTTCTTGGCGGGTACACCGGACGCGGTGCCGCTTGCCGGCGTCGCTGTCGGTTTGGCCGCCATCATCGGCCATAGCTATTCGATATTCCTAAGGTTCGGCGGCGGCAAAGGGATGGCGACCGCGGGCGGCCTCATACTGGCTCTATGGCCGCTGGTCGCGCCGATTCTGGTCGGTATTTGGATAGTGGTCATAGCGGTGACGCGATATGTCTCCGTCGGCTCGATAATTGTGGCGATGCTCTTGCCGGTCTTGGTCTATTTGATGTACCCGAAGGCCGAGTATATAATATTCGCGCTCTTGGCGGGGGTGGTAATAATCTTTCGGCACCGCTCGAACATCGCCAGGCTTCTCGCGGGCCAAGAGCTGAAGTTTGGGACAAAAACCGAAGCGGAGGAAGGTTAAACTGAAAAAGATAGCGGTAATAGGAGCGGGTAGCTGGGGAACGGCTATCGCGAACTTGCTAGCCAATAAGGGATACGCGGTAAGGCTTTGGACGCGCGACGCCTCGGTCGCCGACGCGATCAATATCACAAAGCGCCATCCGAAGTACCTCACCGATGTGGCGATAAACCCGGCGGTTAAGGCTACCTATGATTTAGAGGACGCGGCGGCTGGAGCCGAAGTCGTCGTCATGGCGACCCCGTCCCATGTGACGCGAGAGACGCTCTCACAATTGAGCGACGGCATCCGGGGCGAGACGGCTGTAGTCAGCCTGGCCAAGGGAATCGAGGAGCACAGCCTGAAGCGGATGTCGCAAGTCATGCGCGAAACACTCCGTCCGGAGATGAGAAATCGCGTTGCTGTCCTGTCCGGGCCGAACCACGCCGAAGAGGTGAGCCGGAGCATTCCGTCGGCGACGGTAATCTCCAGCCCCAGCCGGAGCGTCGCTATCAAACTTCAAGATATCTTTATGACGCCGTACTTTCGGGTATACACCAACCCGGATTTGATCGGCGTCGAGATGGGCGGGGCGGTCAAGAACGTTATCGCGATTGCCGCCGGCATCTCGGACGGGCTGGGTTTTGGGGACAATACGAAAGCGTCGCTCTTGACGCGCGGTCTAGCCGAGATGATACGCCTCGGCACCGCGATGGGAGCCGAAGCGCGGACCTTCGCGGGCTTGGCGGGCATCGGCGACCTGGTCGTTACCTGTATGAGTCAACACAGCCGGAATAGGCGGGTCGGCGAGATGCTCGGCAAGGGCATGAATCTTACGCGGATATACGATGAGATGAACATGGTCGCCGAGGGCATACGGACGGCTTCGGCGGTGGCCGCGCTCGCCGAGGAATACCAAATCGACATGCCCATAACGGAGAACGTGCGCAACGTTTTATATCTCGACAAGAACGCGCTCGAATGCGTCTCCGAGTTGATGTCGCGCGGAGCGGTCGAGGAGATGCAAGGCGTCGAATGGGAAGCGGATTAGCGAGCCCAAGGCTCACCAGCTATTTAAGGATGCCGTGCGTGGCGGGACAAGCCTCATAGCGCGGCTAAAATCTAACAAAAGGGAGTAAAACGATGAAAATTCTGCAAATCTCACCGCCATGGATTCGGGTTCCACCTCTCGGCTATGGCGGTATCGAGCTGGTCGTAGGGCTCCTCGCCGACGAGCTTACAGACCGCGGTCACGACGTGACGCTTATGGCGACCGGAGATTCCGACACCAAAGCCCACCTCGAGTACCTTTTTGACGAGGGTCAGACCTCGAAACTCGGCATGACGCTCTACGATGCGATGCAGGTGAGCGAGGCGTACAAAATAGCGGATGAGTTCGATATCGTCCATGACCACAGCGGTTTTCTGGGAGTGGCGTTTTCGCACAGACTGAAATCGCCGATGCTCCACACCCTCCATGGCCCGTTTACCGCGGATACTTCGAGATTTTACGAGCACTTCAAAGACGCGGCCTATTACAACGCCATCAGTGAGTACCAGAAGAGCTGCCTCGACGGCTTGAATTATGTCAACACCGTCTATAACGCGGTAGATGTCGAGAAATTCGAGTATTGCGAAGAAAAGGACGACTATCTTATCCTGGTCAGCAGGGTCTGCCTTGCCAAGGGTACCCACCTGGCGATAAAGGTCGCCAAAGAGCTGGATAAGAAATTGATTCTGGTCGGCAAAATCGACCCGATAGATATGGAGTATTTCGCCACGCAGGTCGAGCCCGAAGTCGACGGTGAGCAGATTATCTTCACCGGGGAGGTCGGCGACGCCGAGAAGCGCGAGTTCTTAAAGAAAGCCGCGTGCTTTGTCTTGCCTCTCCAGTGGCCGGAGCCGTTTGGGTTGGTCATGGCCGAGGCTATGGCCTGCGGCACACCGGTCGTCGTTATCAGAAACGGCTCCTCGCCCGAGGTGGTAGCGGACGGCAAGACCGGGTTTGTTGTCGACACGGTCGCCGAGATGAACGGCGCGGTCAAACGCGTCGGCGAGATAGACCCGAGGGCGTGCCGCGAGCATGTCGAGAAGAATTTCAGCCCGGCAAAGATGACCGACGGGTATGAGGCGAACTACAGATTTATCTTGAACGAATAGGGCTTGAAGAAATAGGTATGGATATACACAGCGCACTCGTAGAATTTAAAGCACACCCCGGCGTGACCGGCATCTTCAGCGACCTAGATGGGACGCTGAGCGCTATCGCCCGGACGCCGGAGAGCGCGTCGATTACCCCGAATGTACGCGAGACGCTTACAATACTCAACGAGAAATACAAAGTCGTCGGCATCGTCAGCGGGCGCTCCTCGGACGACGCCAAGCGCATGGTCGGGCTCGACGACTTACTATATATCGGCAGCCACGGGCTCGAATGGATAGAAGGGGGCCGGCGTCACTATGCGCCCCAGGTTAAGAAGTATTTCGGCATGGCGCCCAGCCTCTACAATGAGTTAAGCGACTACTTTGCCAAGACCGATATCCGGGTCGAGAAGAAAAACTTAGGCGCGGCGCTCCACTATCGGCTGGCCGCTGACAAGGACGCGGCCCTCGCGTTAATCGAACCGGTCGTCGAAAAGATGCTCGTGAAGTATCCGATGAAGGTGGTGCGAGGGCGTTTTGTAGTCGACCTCAACCCCGATGTCGCGCTCGACAAAGGCGACACCATTATCGCGGTATGCATGCGAGAAGGGCTGGCGAACGTGCTCTACATCGGCGACGATGTCACCGATATCGATGCTTTTAGGGCGCTGCGCAAGCTCGAAGAGACGGAGAATGTTAAGGCGGTCTCGGTAGTGGTGGCATCGGATGAGGCGGCCGCGGAGGTAGCGGAAGAAGCCGATTTTTCGCTGGCCGGCGTCGGGGAGGTCGCGGCGCTTCTTAGATGGCTCGCGGAGTAGGCGCGGGGATGAGGATTCGAAGAGCCTACTACAGCACTCTACATTGTTCGGTTTGAGAGAGAGTATGTAGGCTTCGAGGTGAGATTTTGAAGAGACTGTTGCTCCACACATGCTGCGGCCCGTGCCTTATCGGTCCGGGTGAGATATTGAAGGCCGAATATGAGGTAACGAGCTATTACTATAATCCGAACATCCATCCGACCACCGAGTATATCGGGCGCCTGGAGACGTTGGCGGCTTACTGTCGCGACACGGGTTACAGGCTCGTCGTCGGAGATTACGAACCCCAACACCACCTCATTGAAGTCGCGGGCCTGGCGGAGGCGCGATGCGCGGCGTGTTATCGATTGCGCCTGGCGGAGGCGGCGAGATATGCGGCGCAAAACGGTTACGTTGCCTTTTCGACGACGCTTACGGTCAGCCCCTACCAGAAGCACGACCTTATCGAGGCGATAGGCAAACAGGCGGGCGAGGAACACGGGGCGGAGTTTATTTACCGGGATTTCCGGGCGCTCTATCGAGAAGGGCAAGGGACGGCGCGTGCGCTCGGGATGTACCGGCAGCCTTACTGCGGTTGCGTCTACAGCGAGATTGAGAGATACGAGAAGAAGTTGGCAAAAGCGGAGCGCGAGGCGCGGGAGTAAGCGATGAGGACATCTGACTTCGATTACGGCCTGCCGCCGGAGCTTATCGCCCAGGAACCGGCAGAGCCCCGAGACTCATCGCGGCTATTGGTCATCGACCGCGTCGGCGGCCGCTTAGAGCACAAGACCTTCAGGGATATAGCCGACTATGTCGAGGCGGGCGACTGTCTCGTCGTCAACGACACCAAAGTGATACCGGCGCGCCTCAAAGGAGAGAAGGCCGGCACGGGCGGAAAAGCGGAGATATTTCTGCTCCACGATACCGGCGACGGTCTGTGGGAAGCCCTGGTCAAGCCGGGGCGGCGGTTGGCGCCGGGCGCGAAGGTCTCCGTTGCCGGCGGGCTGATAGAAGCAACCGTAGTCAAGCGTTTGCCCGGAGGCGAGCGACTCGTGTCACTCGAATACGAGGGCGACTTCGAAGACGTTCTAGCGCAAGCGGGCGAGGTTCCGCTGCCGCCCTATATAGAGAAACCAATCGAGACGATAGAGCGCTACCAGACGGTATACGCGAACCGGCCGGGCTCGGTGGCGGCGCCGACAGCCGGACTTCATTTTACGCCGGAGCTGCTCGGGGCGCTCGCGGAGAAGGGCGTCAAAGTCGCGGCGGTGACCCTTAGGGTAGGCCTCGATACTTTCCGACCGGTTCGCGAGGACGAGGTCGAAGCGCACGAGATGCACAGCGAGTTCTACAGTGTGATGGCCGAGGCGGCCGAGGTCGTAAATGAGACTAAAGCCGCGGGCAAGCGGGTAATAGCCGTAGGCACGACCTCCGTTCGGGTCTTGGAGAGCGCCGGGGCGACCGGAGCGCTCGTTGCGGGCTCGGGCGATACCCGGCTCTTCATATATCCGGGCTACAATTTCAATATGGTAGACGCGATGATAACCAACTTTCACCTGCCGAAGTCGACACTGCTGATGCTGGTATCCGCGTTCGCGGGCAAGGATTTGATGGCGGAGGCATACCGGGAGGCGGTCGCGGAGCGCTACAGGTTCTACAGCTTCGGCGACGCCATGTTAATATTTTAAGGACAGCGATGATAGAATTCGAGCTGATACACGAGGATAAGCGGACGAGCGCGCGCGCGGGCTTGATAAAGACCCCGCACGGCGATATCGAGACGCCGGTCTTTATGCCGGTCGGCACCAAGGCGACGGTCAAGACGATGACGCCCGGCGAGCTGACCGATATCGGAGCGCAAATCGTCCTCGGCAATACCTACCACCTTTACCTGCGCCCCGGCCACGACCTCATCGAGCAAGCGGGGGGCCTGCACAAGTTCATGAGCTGGGACAAGCCCATCCTTACCGACAGCGGCGGGTTCCAGGTGTTCAGCTTGAGCGATATGCGTAAGATAACCGACGAGGGCGTCGAGTTCCGCTCGGTAATAGACGGCTCATCCCACTTCTTCACTCCCGAAAAAGTAATCGAGATAGAAGAGGCGATCGGCGCCGATATCATTATGGTGCTCGATGAATGCGTTGCCTACCCCGCCGATAAAGCGGACGCCGAGCGCGCCGTTATGCGCACCTACGAATGGGCGAAGCGCTCCAGAGCGGCGCTCACATCCGACCAGGCGCTCTTTGGAATCGTGCAGGGCGCGACCTACGAGGATTTAAGGAAGCGCAGCGCCGAGCTGACGGTCGGGCTCGATTTTCCGGGCTACGCTATCGGGGGCCTGAGCGTCGGGGAGCCGCATTCGAAGATGTTCGAGATTCTCGACTACACGGTCCCGGTGCTCCCGCGCAATAAGCCGCGCTATGTGATGGGTCTGGGCAATCCCACAAGCCTCGTCGAGGCGGTCTCGCAAGGTATCGATATGTTCGATTGTGTGCTGCCTACGCGGATTGCGCGCAACGGCACCGCGCTGACGAGCGAGGGCAAGCTAAACCTGCGCAACGCGAGATTCGCGAAAGATTTTACCCCGCTCGACCCGACCCACGACTGTTATGTCTGCGACAACTACAGCCGGGCATACTTGAGGCATTTGGTCCAATCGGACGAGATACTCGGGGCGCGCCTGCTGACTTGGCATAATCTCGCTTATCTCTTCGATCTTATGCGGGGCGCGCGCCAAGCGATTCTCGAGGACCGTTACGCGCGCTTCCGGGATGAATATCTGGCCGGGCACGACATGGAATTCGGAACAATATAGGGTCAATGGGGTATAGTATTTTATGAAAGACCTGTATTATTAGATAGCGAGCGACAGCGTAACGACGGCAAGCAGTTTAGGGGGGGGGTAGAGGATTTGGACGGATCGACATTACTGATAATCTACATAGCCGCGTTTTTCGTGATCTACTATATGTTTTTGATTAGGCCGCAGCAAAAACGGGCCAAAGAGCGCAGGGTGCTCCTTAGCGAACTCAAGGTCAATGACGAGGTCATAACCTTTGGCGGGCTTCACGGAAAGATAAAGGATATCCGCGAAGATATCGTCATCCTGCAAATAGACGAGAACGTGCGCGTCAAAGTCGACAAGGATGCGATAGGCGCAAGGACGGCTAAGGACGAGGCCGGGAAAGCTGCGGTGGCGAAGTAGCAGGGGTCAAGAGAGCGCAATCGAGGCGGCAAGTATGGGACTAACAGCGGCGGAGGTCCGAGAGCGGTTCTTAACCCACCTGGGGGCGGAAAGAAATCTCTCGGCCAACACCATTAGCGCATACGATACCGATATCCTCCAGTTTTTCGCTTTTATCGAGCGAGAGGCGTTGGACATGGAAGATGTCGATTTTCGCGTCTTGCGGAACTACCTGGGGCTATTGCAGCGAAAAGGATATGACCGAAAGAGCGTAGCGCGTAAACTTTCCGCGATACGCGCCTTCTATCGGTTCGCTCGGGAGCGCGCCGGTATCGAGAAGAACCCCGCCGATATCGTATCCGCCCCGAAATTAGAGAAGAAACTACCCAAGTATTTAAAAGAGCACGCGCTCGAAGAATTGCTGGCGGCGCCCGACATCTCGACCACGCTGGGATTACGCGACAAAGCGATGCTCGAATTTTTCTATGCGACCGGTGTGCGGGTGAGCGAGTTGACCGCGCTCGACCTCGACAGCATAGATTACGCGAAGTTCGAAGTGCGCGTCGTCGGAAAGGGGCGCAAAGAGCGAATTGTGCCGATACATAAAACCGCCGCGGACGCCGTCCGAGCATATGTAGGGTCGGGCAGAAAAACATTGGCCCAGGGCCGAAGACCCGAAGAAGGCGCCACCACAGCGCTGTTTTTGAACTTTCGCGGCGCGCGGCTGACCCCCCACGGCGTCCGCTGTATTGTCGGCAAGTATGTAAGGCAAGTGGGCCTAAGCGGGGGGATAACGCCGCATGCCGTAAGGCATACTTTCGCGACGCATCTCTTGGAGCGCGGCGCGGATTTAAGGTATATACAAGAGCTGCTCGGGCACGTTGATTTATCATCGACACAGGTTTATACTCATTTAGATAAAGCACGGCTTAAAGAAGTATACTTGAAGGCGCATCCGAGGGCTTAGAGTTACAACTAGACGCAATAACCGGAGACGAATTTGGAAACCCGAAGCCAAGGCGACATAATCGAGGTATGGAAGACATACAAGGGCGAAGCATGCCAGGATTGTCGCGATAAACTCATAATCAACTATGCGCCGCTCGTAAAGTATATCGCGGGCCGCGTAGCCGCGAATCTTCCCCAAAATGTCGACCAGGCCGACCTGGTAAGTTATGGCCTCTTCGGTCTTATCGACGCTATTGAAAAGTACGATATGGCGCGTGAGATCAAGTTTGAGACTTACGCGATAACCAGGATAAAGGGAGCGATAATCGACGAACTCAGAGCGCTCGATTGGGTTCCTCGTTCGGTCAGACACCGGGCGCGTGTTCTCGAGCGCGTCTACTATGAGCTTGAAAACGAGCTTCGCCGGCCGCCAAGTGACGCCGAGGTCGCCAACGCGATGGGCATCACGGTAGAGGAGCACGGCGAATTACTAAGCCAGCTCAGCTATACGTCGATGCTCGCGCTTGAGGAACTCTGGAATGTCGGCGAAAAAGATGACAAGGTCAGCCTCATCGACAGCATCGAAGATACCTCCAGCCCAGACCCGGCGGACAGCTTCGAGTTCGAAGAGATGAAGACGATTTTAGCGGACGCCATAAAGAAGCTTCCCGACCGGGAACGGACCGTAATAGCGCTTTACTACTACGACAACCTCACCTTGCGCGAGATAGGCGAGATCCTCGGGGTCACCGAGTCGCGCATCTCGCAGCTCCACACCAAAGCGGTCATTCGCCTCAAATCCAAGATGCGCAGCGCGCAGATTGTCCAGAAGGATTAGCATTTCTTCGCGCACATAATGGTACAATATTAAGCTCAGAGATTTTGCAACTCATATTTTATATCCCGTAGCTCAGGGCTTTAGCCCTGATAATCGCATATGCATGGCCGTTATCAGCCCTAAAGGGCTGAGCTACGTCAATTAAAATCCCCGGTTGCAAGGTTGCTATTTTGAGTTGCAAAATCCCTGAAGCTATCGTTCATCGTGTAAATCGCAAATCCTGCGTGCTATTATGCCTAACCGCCCTTACGCATGAATGCTATTCTTGGGAGTGTCCGGCTATTTTGCTGTGCCGGCAACTGCTTGTGTAACCATACGCATAAAGTCGAAGAAACTGCTTGACATCAGATCGTTTCACTGAGCGCAAAAGGAGGTAAAATGAGAAAAACGGCTTTTGTTTGCATGGTTGTAATCATATCAATGCTCTTGCCGAGTACCGCGTTTGCATCGTATGGGTATGATTACGCTGCTAAGTTTTTTATTGCGCCTTACACTCTAAAGGCTGCAAATGACGCGTGGGCTAAACTGGGACTTACGTATTCCAGCTATTATGGCGACAATTTTACCAAAAGCACATTCTTGGCCAACGCGAAATACGGCAACGGCGTGTATGCTCTAGCGCACGGTAGCCTTAGCACGCGGTCGATATTTGATGGTACGGGTACGTTAGTTACTAATGGTAAGGAAATCACGACCGCGGATATCAATACCGCAAGAGCAAGTGATTGGAAGAAGCTGGTCTTCATAGACGCATGCTTCTCAAGCAATGACGACAAAATGTCGCGGGCTTGGGGCATATTTACCGGCGACGGCTCTATCCATGCGTATGTGGGATGGAATGGTTGTTCGTCTGATAATCAGCAGTACTGCGATTACACCATGACGTTTTGGAGTTCGGTCGCAAACAAGAATACGATAAGCTACTCCATGTCTGAAGCTAGTAGATTATCCGGCGTAACGAACGCGCGCGGGTTCGGCAGCCTCAATTGGCGCTACTAATAAGCGTAAGCGAAAGGAAGAGAGCTAAATGAACGTTAAGAGAGTTTTTGGTAAAAAGCGGCTGCTGGTTTTAGCGGTAGTTCTTGTTTTAGCGTCGGTATCGCTATCCGTACTTATCGCAGAGGCCGACGAGCCGTACTTTCTTTTCAAGCCGACGACGAAGACGCCGAAAGTCGATAAGGAAGCGGCGACCAACATCGCAAAGCAGGTATTTCAAAAGATGCGCCCCGGCGCCGTTGTTGAAGAGATTGAACTCACGCAGAAGGGTTCGCTCGTAGCACCTATCTGGGTGGCGCGCTCTGGGAAGAAAGATTACGACAAAGATGAGGTCGAGATAGACGGAGCCACCGGCAAGCTGATAGGTTTATTAAGCGGGACCGCTATGGACAATGCATTGGCATCCTTACAAGCCAAACACCCGCTGCTGCCCGAAGAAGAAGTGCTAAAGCGCGCCACAGCCCGAGGAAAAAGCTTCGGAATAGCTGTTCCGGATTCCAAGCCGACCGAGGCGACATCGTATAGACAAATAGACAGCGAGGAGGAGGGCACAGTTCAATGGATGTTTAAGTGGGCAAGGGAGAGCCGCGGCTATAAATATTACAACGACTGGTTCCTAATCATCGCAGACGGATACAAGGGTGAGATAATAGGCAGCAACAAAAGATACGAATCGGTCGAACCTTCGACGTTTGCCATAAATGTGAGTAAGGAACGTGCGTTACAACTCGCTTCGACTATCAGTGCGAAGAACGGCTTCGATGTAAGGCCGGAGAATGCCGTGCTGATGATCGTCAACCCAAACTATCGCTGGACAGCAGAGAACTTTGTTCTGGACACGGTCGAGGCGAGGCTTGCCTGGGTAATCGATTTTAAGAAGACCGAAGAAGGCCACGGCTCGATTTGGATCGATGCCGCAACGGGAGAGAAGCTCGGCGGTGACGAGACGCGCTAGCGCGGAAAAACCATCGGGGTAAAGAGTCTTGCCGCACGGTTGCATGGGAGGCCTATCCATGCAACCGTGCGGATACTAAGCCGGGCAGACGCGGTCCGCAAAAAGCTTGCCCTATAACACCTCTTATGATAGAGTATTCTCCATTACACACGCCGTTGGATTTCGGCCGGGTGCCTGAAAAGGTCGGTCGGGAGTTGAAAGCGGCGGAGGAAAAAACCAAGAAAGGAGGTGCGGTAATGGCGGTTGTTTCCATGAAGCACCTATTAGAGGCCGGAGTCCACTTCGGGCATCAGACGCGCCGGTGGAACCCGAAGATGAAGTCCTACATATTTACCGAGCGCAACGGTATCTACATCATCGACCTTCAGCAAACCCTGGGCCTTATCGAACGAGCTTATGCGTTCGCGCGCGACATCGCGGCAAATGGCGAGCAAATCCTCTTCGTGGGTACTAAAAAACAGGCTCAAGAGGCCATTCAAGAGGAATCGGCTAAGTGCGAGATGCCTTATGTCAACTATCGTTGGCTGGGAGGCATGCTCACGAACTTCAAGACGATTTACAGTCGCGTAAAAAGGCTTGAATATCTCGAGATAGTAAATACCGAGAACCCGGGCATGCTCACCAAGAAAGAGCTGTTGAAGCTGAACACCGAAAAGACCAAGTTGCAGAGGAATCTCGGCGGAATCACCGATATGAAGAAACTTCCGGGGGCTGTGTTCATCATCGACCCCAGAAAAGAGAGAATAGCGGTGCAGGAGGCGCGTCGTCTCGAAATCCCTATTATAGCGATTGTCGATACGAACTGTGACCCCGACGAGATCGATTATGTGATACCCGGCAACGATGATGCTATTCGCGCGGTGACGCTTATCACGCGCGTTATCGCCGACGCGGCACTCGAAGGTCGTGAGGCCTGGATGGCGTCGCTCGGAAAGCCCGACGTTGTAATACCGAAGGCTGAAGAAGCCAAGGCGGGCGAAGCTAAAGCCGAAGCGAAGGTCGAAGTTAAAGTAGAAGCCAAAGCTGAGGACGTGGAGAAAGCGGCTGAAGCTAAGGAGGACGTCGAAGCTAAAGTTGAAGTGAAGGCGGTTGAAGAGACTGCTGAGAAGAAAGCTGAAAGCGCGGAAGCTTCTTCGAAAGCGTAGTTTGCGTTAAATGCGGAAGAACAGCGGCGATACGCCGTTATAACCAATACAGTTACCCGTTTTCACACTTAAGGAAACGGGTAACTGAACGTAGGGGACGTTGTTACGGCTACTACGGTTAACTACAGCTACGCGCGCGCCCTTCGCGCCGGGGGCGCGTGGACGTAAGGCCGGAGGCGCGTGGACGGAGGCCGGAGGCGGGGACGGTCAGCCCTAAAGGGCCGAGCTACGAATCCGTGTAGCGCTTCGCGTTGCGGCCATGGCTTGAAGCGTGCTAACGTCGACGACCTCGATCGAGACCCCGCAGCGGCACTTAGCGCGCGGGGGCGTGGCTTGAAACGAGTAAAGGACATAAACATAGGGGTAATACAGGGGTAATATCGGGTAAATACAGGGTAAATACAGGGGGTTCCAATGGAAATCACGGCAGCTGCAGTAAATGAACTGCGGAAATTGAGCGGCGCCGGCATGATGGATTGCAAGAAGGCGCTTTCGGAGGCGGGCGGCGATGTCGCCGCAGCCACCGATATTCTTCGTAAAAAAGGCCTGGCATCGCTGGCCAAAAGGGCGGGACGCGAGGCGAACGAGGGACTCGTAGAATCCTATATTCATAGTGGAGGAAAAATCGGTGTCCTTGTTGAAGTAAACAGCGAGACTGATTTTGTCGCGCGCAGCGATGACTTCAAGCAGTTCGCGCACGACGTTGCGCTCCAGATAGCGGCGGGCAATCCGACCTATGTGACCCGTGAGGAAGTGCCGGAATCGATCGTCATCAAAGAGATGGAGATATACCGCGCGCAAGGCCTCGAAGAGGGCAAGCCGGAAAACGTACTCGACAAGATAGCCCAGGGTCGCATCGAAAAGTATTATCAGCAGGTCGTTTTGATGGAGCAGGAATTCGTCAAGAATCCGGATATGACGATGAAGGATTATCTCGGCGGCCTCGTCGCGAAGCTCGGAGAGAATATCGGAGTCAGAAGGTTTGTCCGCTACGAGCTGGGCGAGAGCGTTTAGTCGGAGACCGCACTTAACCTAAAGGAATATTGCGGGCAACGGAATCGTAATAATTGCCAAAAAGAGAGTGTGATATGGCGACCTATAAATACAAGAGAGTACTTCTGAAACTGAGCGGACAGTCTCTCGCCGGAACCGGCGGTTACGGGATAGACCCCGCTGTGATGCTCGGGATAGCGCAAGAACTGAAGCGGCTTTACGAGGACAACATCGAAATCGCGGTAGTCGTCGGCGGCGGTAATATCTTCCGCGGCTTCGAGGCGAGCGCTAAGGGTATGGACAGGGCGACCGCGGACTATGTCGGCATGCTTGCCACGGTGATGAACGCGCTCGCGCTCCAGGAAGCCATGGAAAAAGAGGACGTTTACACCAGAGTCCAATCGGCCATCACGATGCAAGAGGTCGCCGAGCCGTATATTCGCCGGCGCGCGATACGCCATCTTGAAAAAGGCCGGGCGGTGATATTCGCGGCGGGCACCGGCAACCCGTATTTCAGCACGGACACGGCGGCGGCGCTCAGGGCGCTCGAAATCGGCGCGGAAGCGATTCTTAAAGCCACGCGCGTCGACGGCGTCTACGATTCGGACCCGGAGAAGAATCCGGATGCGCGGCGTTATTCGGAACTGACCTATATCGACGTTCTAAATAAAGGGCTGCGCGTGATGGATGCGACGGCGATATCTCTCTGTATGGACAACGACATTCCCATAATCGTCTTCGACATGACCCAGCCCGACAACCTTCGCAGGGTGTTGTTGGGCGAAGATATAGGCACGACGGTGCGAGGAGGGCGATAACGTGTTCCAGGAAGTCATAAACGAGTCGGAATCGAAGATGAAAAAGGCTGTTGAAGCGATACGCAATGAGATGGCGGGAATCAGGACCGGGCGGGTAACAGCCGCTTTGTTCGACCGAATTGTCGTCGACTATTACGGCACGCGCACGCCCCTGAAACAGGTTGCGAGCATCAGTACTCCCGAAGCGCAGTTGGCTGTTATCCAACCGTGGGATAAATCGGCTATAACCGCGATTGAAAAAGCGATTATGACCTCGGATATCGGGGTGACCCCCTCTAACGACGGGACGGTCATCCGCTTGCCCTTCCCCCCGCTGAGCGAAGAGCGACGGAGAGATTTTGTAAAGCTGACCAAAAAGGTCGCCGAAGAGGGCAAAGTATCGATTCGCGGTGTCCGCCACAGCGGTCGAGACGACTTGCAAGTGCTCGAAGAAGAGAAGGAGATATCCGAGGACGACCGCAAGAGGGCCGAGAAGAAAATCGATGAGTTGACCGAGAAGTACACCAAGGAGATAGACGCCATGTTCCAGCGAAAAGAGCAGGAGATAATGGAGGTCTAGGTTCTCATATATTATATGGAATCCGGGCTTAAGAAAAGCCCGCGCAAGAGGTGCTGGAAAGTGATAGGGTAGTCCGGGATTGAAGAGGCATAAAACGGGTCTTCGCAAGGGGTCTACGGCGCCGGGCGGAGACCTTTCCGCGGACGAGGTTAAAAAAGATTACGTCCCGCGCCATGTCGCCGTGATTATGGACGGTAACGGGCGCTGGGCGTCAAAACGGAAGCTGCCCAGGTTGGCGGGGCACAAAGCCGGCTCTAATGCTATCAGGCGCGTCATCGAGATAGCGACGGAGATAGGCGTCGAATACCTGACGCTCTATACGTTTTCGACGGAAAACTGGAAGAGGCCAAAAGATGAAGTAACCGGTTTGATGTCGTTGTTCGAAGAACAGATGGCCAAAGAGACCGATGAGTTGGACCGACAAGGCGTGCGCATCAGGGTGCTGGGACGGATGGCGGAATTGCCCGACAGCACGAGAAAGGCGTTTGCCGATGCGATTGAGAAGACCAAAGGCAACTCGCGGCTCAACCTGAACCTGGCGCTCAACTACAGCGGCAGAGCGGAGATAGTAGATGCCGCAAACGCCCTCTGCGAGGCAATCCGCACGGGAAAAGAGAAGCCCGATATAACTGAGGAAATGTTCGCGCGTTACGTGTATACTTCAGGTATGCCCGACCCCGAATTGTTAATCCGCACCAGCGGCGAATTACGGGTGAGTAACTTTCTCCTTTGGCAAATCGCGTATTCAGAGTTGTGGATAACCGAGAAATTATGGCCTGATTTTACTAAAGACGATTTTTCGCAAGCGGTTGCCGAGTATAAGCAGCGGAAAAGAAGATTCGGTGGGTTAGTCGAAGTCTAGTCGGAGCAAACAGGAGCCGAGAATGCTAAAAGAACGAGTGATCAGCGCGCTTGTCGGGGCCCCGCTTATTATCGCCTCTTTACTTCTGGGGAAGTATGTCTTCGCCTTATTGATTGTCATCATCGCGGTGATAGCGACCGATGAGTTCTATTCGATGCTTATTTTACGTGAGTTCAAACCCAATATCGTCGCCGGCGTAGGCGGAAGCATCGCCGTATTCCTGGGGACGCTTGCCGGTGGAGTCAGCGGCTTGTTGTTGGCCCTCGTCTTCGTGACGATGGTCGTCTTGGTATGGCAGACCTTTACCGAGGGCAGTATCGTAAACGCCGGGTTGACCATAACCGGCCTGGTCTATATCACGCTTCCGTTAAGCCACCTGATATTACTATACGGTCTCCCGCGGGGTGTAATCGGGGTCGTCCTGGTTTTAGTTGCGACTTGGGTAAGCGATATCGCGGCCTATGCCTTTGGCGGGGCGATAGGAAAGCGCAAACTGGCCCCGACGATAAGCGCCAAGAAGACTATCGAAGGTACGATAGCCGGCATAATAGCTCCGACGGTATTCATAGGTTTGGCGTTCATGACGCCGTGGATGCCCTTCGTCGTCGAGCAGGGCGCGGTAGTCGCGATTTTGAAGGGTTTGGGTCTCGGTTTGATAGTCGGTGTCGTGGCGCCGGTGGGAGACCTTATAGAGTCGCGAATCAAACGGGAGTTGCGCGTCAAGGACAGCGGCGCGACGATACCGGGCCATGGGGGCTTTCTGGACAGGTTCGACAGCGTCATCGTCGCCGGCGTCATCGCATATTACTATTGGCTGTTCATCGTTTAGAGAATCGGAAAGAGTCACGCGCCGTGTCGAAAACGATCGGCGTTAAACCGAGAGGTATTGATTGAAAAACATAGTCATTTTGGGTTCGAGCGGCTCGATTGGGCTGCAGACAATAGACATCGTCAAGCGCTATCCCGAAAGATTCAACATCGTCGGCCTTAGCGTCGATCGAAACATCGACATTTTAGAGCGACAGATAGCCGAACTTAAGCCGAAAGTAGTCGTTGTCGGTGACGAAGCGAGCGCCAAAAAGCTAAAGGACAAAGACCTGGGTGGAATCGAAGTCATGGCCGGCATCGCGGGCCTCGAGGAATTGGCCGCTTATCCGGGCGCGGACATTGTCCTTAACGCGCTGGTGGGTTCGGTCGGCTTGCGCCCCACGATAGCGGCGCTCAAAGCCCGGAAAGTCTTGGCGCTCGCGAACAAGGAATCGATGGTCGCAGGCGGCGCGATCGTAAACCGGACCCGCGAGGAGACGGACGCGGTCATACTGCCGGTCGACAGCGAACACAACGCGCTCTTCCAATGTATCGTCGGGGAGAGCGAAGATGAAATAGAGAAGCTCATGCTGACCGCTTCGGGAGGGCCGTTTCGCGGGAGAACGCGCGAAGCGCTCGGCAAAGTCACGGTCGAAGAGGCGCTCGCCCATCCGCGTTGGGTAATGGGTCCGAAGATTACCATCGACTCGGCGACTTTGATGAACAAGGGGCTCGAGGTCATCGAGGCGCACTGGCTCTTTCGTGTCCCGTATGAAAGAATCGAGGTCGTCGTCCACCCGCAGAGCATCATCCATTCGATGGTCGAGTTCAAAGACGGCTCGATAAAGGCGCACTTGGGGCGGACCGATATGCGCATCCCCATCCAGTACACCCTATCGTATCCCGAGCGATTACCGTCACCGGTACCGCCGTTGAGCTTTACCGACGTGGCGACTCTCACTTTCGAGGCGCCCGATTACGAGAACTTCCCGTGCCTGCGGTACGCGTTCGAGGCGGCCGAGGCCGGCGGGACTTATCCGGCGGCGCTCAACGCCGCAAACGAAGAGGCCGTCGAGGCGTTTCTCGACAAGCGTATCGGCTATCTGGACATCCCCCGCGTTATAAGGGGCGTCCTCGACCGTCACGAAGGCGGCGATGACGCCGATTTGGGTATAATTCTAGAGGTCGAGGAGTGGGCGAGGCGCGCGGCGGGCGAGGTCGTTAAAAGCCTTGCGAGATAGAGGGCAAGGCACATTCAGCTATTAGCGCCCGCTTCGAGTACAAGCCATCGCTAATAGCTGAAATCGCGGGCGTTATCGGGTATCCTTAATATAGTTGATCGAAGGAGAGTGAGTAGTAATTTTTATATTGGTAGCGTTTATAGGTCTGGGTCTCATCATATTCGTCCATGAGTTGGGCCATTTTGTAGCGGGCAAGCTCATGGGACTGAAAATCAGGGAGTTCATGTTCGGCCTTCCCGGTCCGCGTATCTTTTCGATTAAGTGGGGCGAGACCGAGTACGGGGCGACCTACATACCGTTTGGCGGCTATGTCCGGTTCGCGGGGACCGAGTCGGAGCTGCAGATGGAAGAAGACGAAGAGGATCGAAACACCCCGCCGGAGCGCAAATACGACTCGTTGCCGAAGTGGAAGAAATCCCTGGTAATGGTTGCCGGACCCGCTATGAACCTGCTGTTCCCGATATTGCTGGTGGCGCTGCTCCTGGCCGTTCAAGGACAGCAGTTTTTCCAACCGGTAATCGGCGAAGTCGTAAAAGGCAGCGCGGCGCAAGAGGTCGGAATAAAAATTGGTGACAGGATTGTCTCCGCCAACGGGGACGATATCGAGACGTGGACCGATTTGACGGACCATCTGCGCGAGAGTCCGGGCGAGCAAGTGCGCCTGACCATCGAGCGCGGGGATGAGACGCTGACGCTCACGCCGAAGCTGGGCGTAAAAGACGGCCGGGGTTTTCTCGGGGTCTCGCCGTCTGAAGACGAAGAGCCTATCGTCAAGCGCGAGCCCGTCCATCTGGCGCTCTACAAAGGGACGTTGCTCACTTACGACATGACGAAGTTCCTGGTGGTGACGGTCTACCACGTCATAACGCAGGACTCGGGACAGCTCACCGAGTCGAGCCGGGGTCCGGTCGGCATCATAGACGAGACGGCGCGCATCGCAAAGCAGGATTTCTGGCAATTTGTCGGGGTGCTCGCGTTTCTCAGCATAAATCTCGGCGTTCTAAACCTGTTGCCCATTCCGCCGCTCGACGGCGGGCGGCTCGCGATATTGGGGGTCGAGGGCATCATAAGGAGGCCGATCAACAAGAAGCTGGTCTTTGGAATCAACGCGGCGGGTATGGCGCTCTTGCTGACGCTGATGTTCTACCTCATCGTCATGGATGTCGGCAGGATATTCACACGAACCGTGGGCAACGGTGGTGGCTAGCGTGTCGCATAAAACCCGGGTCGCGACAGTCGGCGACGTTAAAATCGGCGGCGGCAACCCTATAGCCGTCCAGTCGATGACGAACACCAAGACCGAAAATATCGCCGAGACCATCGAACAAATTAAAGAACTCGAGGAGGTCGGCTGCGATATTATCCGCGTGGCGGTACCGAGCCGCGAAGCCGTCGAGGCGTTGTCGCGGATAAAGAAGGCCATCAATATCCCGCTCGTCGCCGATATTCATTTCCACTGGGAGTACGCGATAGGCGCGCTCGACGCGGGCGCGGACAAAATTCGCATCAACCCCGGCAACATCGGCAAGCCGGAGCACGTCGCGACCATCATCGAAAAAGCGAAGGAAAAGGGCGCGGCGATTCGCATCGGAGTCAACTCGGGCTCGCTCCATCCCAAATACCGGAAAGAAGAGGACAGGGCGGTCGCGCTGGTCAAAAGCGCGCTGGAGTACGTAAGATTTTTCGAAGAGAAGCGCTTCGACAACTTGGTGCTCGCGGTTAAATCGTCTTCGGTCCTCGATTCCATCAAGGCGTACCGAGCGCTGGCGGCCGAGACCGACTATCCGCTCCATCTGGGCATTACCGAATCGGGCAGCCTGCTGTCGGGCACGGTCAAGTCTTCGGTGGGGCTGGGCATCCTTCTCGCCGAGGGGATAGGCGATACGCTGCGAGTCTCACTCTCGGCCGACCCTGTCCACGAGATAAGGGTCGGTTTCCTGATTTTGCGGTCGCTTGGGTTGCGCTCGTTCGGGCCGGAGATTATATCCTGTCCCACCTGCGGACGGTGTGATATCGACGTCATACCCGTCGTCGAGGAGATAGAGAGGCGGTTGATGAAGGTCCGCGCTCCGCTCAAGGTCGCGATTATGGGTTGCGCGGTCAACGGACCCGGTGAGGCGCGCGAGGCCGACGTCGGGGTCGCCGGGGGCAAGCGCGAGGGCGTCCTCTTCAGGGGCGGTAAGGCGATACGCAAGGTCGCCGCCGGCGATATGGTCGAAGAGCTGATGTCCGAGATAGAAGGGCTTATCGCTCAAAAGCATAGCTAGCGGCGGGCTTGAGCCGTCAAATAGAATCATCGCGCTTGTATATCCATCGCCGCTTATCGTGTAAAATATATAGTAGGGTTTGACCGCGGTAGGGTTTAACCGCGCCCGCATCGAACATCGCACACCGAAGACAAGCCCGCGCAGGAGGAATTTGATGAGATTTTCGAGACTGTTCGCGCCGACACTCAAAGAGAGCCCGGCCGAGGCCGAGGTTATAAGTCACAAGCTGTTGCTGCGCGCCGCCATGATACGCAAGGTAGCGGCGGGCATATATACATTTCTACCGCTCGGCAACCGGACGTTGAAGAAGATAGAGAGGATAGTCCGCGAGGAGATGGACGCGGTTGGCGCCCAGGAGATATTGATGTCGGCGTTGCAGCCCTCCGACCTTTGGATTAAGAGCGGGCGGTGGGACCGGTACGGGCCGGAGATGATGCGCCTGAAAGACAGGCATGGCAGGGATTTCGCGCTCGGGCCGACCCATGAAGAACTCGTCACCGACCTGGCCATGAAAGAGGCGAGGTCGTACCGGCAGCTGCCGTTGACCCTATACCAGATTCAGGTCAAGTTCAGGGATGAGATAAGGCCGAGATTCGGCTTACTGCGCGGACGCGAGTTTATCATGAAGGACGCGTACAGTTTCAACCTGGACCAGGACGACCTTGAGAAATCGTACAAAACCATGTACCACGCGTATAACCGCGTTTTTTCGCGGTGCGGCCTGGAGTTCAGGGCGGTCGATGCCGACACCGGGCTCATCGGCGGAAGCGTCTCCAAGGAGTTCATGGTACTTGCCGACGCCGGAGAAGACACGGTTATCTACTGCGACACCTGCGAATACGCCGCCAACCTGGAGGTGGCAAAGGCGCGTACCGGGGATGCCCCGGCGGTCGATGCCGAACACGCAGACGCGCGCGCTGTCGGCGACGGCGACCTCTGTCCGGAGTGCGACGGGTTGCTCAAGTCGGCAAAGGGCATCGAGGTGGGCCAAATCTTTCAGCTCGGCCTTGAGTACAGCGAGGCGATGGGCGCGACCTACGTAGATGAAAACGGCGAACTTAAGCCGTATGTGATGGGATGTTACGGGATAGGCGTAAGCCGTTTGATGGCGGCGGCGATCGAGCAGCACAACGATGCCGGCGGGATTATCTGGCCGATGGCGATAGCCCCGTATCATGTGGAGATAGTCGTCCTCAATTACGACCGCGAAGAGCAGCGAGAGCGCGCCGACAACTTATATAACGGCCTCGTCGCGCGCAACGCAGAGGTACTTCTCGATGACAGGATGGAGTCCGCCGGCAAAAAATTCGCCGATGCCGACCTGATAGGGATACCCGTACAAGTGGTCATCGGCGCGCGAACTCTTAAGAGCGGAAATGTCGAAGTAAAGGTCAGGGAGACCGGAGAGCGGCGCGATGTGCCGCTCGAAGAAGCGGTTGAATCGATCGCGGATGTGGTAATGGAATTGACAGCGGGCTAGTACCGCGGAGGAACTGATGCCGACCAATGGGAAATCGGTTGCCGTTATAGTGCCCGCGTTCAATGAGGAACGCCACATAGGCAATGTGCTCAGTATTTTAAAGAGCGTCGATGTAGTCGACGAGATAATCGTCGTCAGCGACGGCTCTAAAGACAGAACGGCGGATGTCGCGCGCGGCTTCGACGTCCGGGTAATAGAAAGAGCCGTCAACGGAGGCAAGGGCGCGGCGATGCAGGAGGGTATCGAGACTACCGATGCGGATATCATAGCATTCATCGACGCCGACCTTATCGGAATCACGCGCGAGCATATCGAAAACATGATAATGCCGCTCATTCACGAAGACGAACTATATATGACCGTTGGAAGGTTTACGAGCGGTCGCATAACGACGGACCTGGCGCAAGCTATGGTGCCGTTTATCTCGGGTCAGCGCGCCGTTAGGCGCGAGTTTTTGAAGGGTTTGCCCGATTTGAAAGCGACCGGCTATGGCGTTGAAATCGTCATCACGCAACACGCCAAGCAGAACAAGTTTAAGGTGCGGGAGGTACTCATACCCGAAGCGACCCAGGTCACAAAAGAAGAAAAGCTCGGTATGCGCCGGGGATTGAAAGCTCGTATGAAGATGTACGGCGATATCGCCAAACACATCGTGACTAAGGGCAAGTCCGGCTAGAGGTCTTTGACGGTCAGGGCTTCGCTCGGGCATTCGAGGACGCATTTGCCGCAACCGTAGCAGAGTTTGGTGTCGACCGCGGGAGGTTCTTCGGGGTCGATTTGGAACAAGGCTTTGGTCTTACATGCGTTTCTGGCGACGCATTTGGCGCAATGTTTACATCTGCCGTAGTCGACGATCGTCTGCTTCATAAATCTTAGTTAGTCCTCCACATTTCTTGAAAAAAGTCTCATCCCGTTTAGGATGACCAGTATCGATATTCCCGTGTCGGCGAAGACCGCCATCCACAAGGTAGCTACCCCGCCGACCGCCAGCGCTATAAAAGCGATTTTCGTGACAATCGAGACGGCCACATTCTGTTTGATTATCTTGAGCGTGCGGCGGCTCAAGTCCACCGTATACGGTATGCTCCGCAAGTCGTCTCCCATAAGCGCGATATCGGAGGTCTCGAGCGCAATGTCGGAACCGGCCGCGCCCATCGCGATACCGACGTCGGCCCTGGATATCGCCGGAGCGTCATTGACCCCATCACCAATCATAGCGACTCGGCCGTATTTCCGTATAAGTTTCTCTACTTCGGCGACCTTGTCCTCGGGGAGAAGGTCGGCGCGGTATTCGTCGATGCCGATCTTTCGCGATATCTCATTCGCGGTTTCCTTGTTGTCGCCGGTGAGCATGATTATATTCGAGATACCGAGGTCTCTGAGGCGCGAGACCGTGTCTTTCGCGCCTTGGCGGACGCTGTCGGCGACCGCGACAAGGCCGAGCAGCTTCTCATCGGTCCCAAGAATGAAGACGGTCTTGCCCTCGCGCTGCATGGCGAAGGTCAGCGGCTCGACCTCCGCATCGAGGACCTTCATCTCCGCGAAGAGACGGGGGTTGCCGACATAGTAGGTGACGCCGTCGATATCGGCTCGCAAGCCGCGTCCCGGCAACGAAACGAACCCGTCGGTCTCGGGCACTTCGACATCGAGCGTGTCGACAAAATCGACGACGGCGTCGGCGAGCGGATGGGACGATTTGGCCTCGAGCGCCGCTGTGATGCGCACGATATCGGCCTCGCTAAATCCGTTTAGGGGGACGACGTCGGTGACCGAGAGACGGCCCGATGTAAGGGTTCCGGTCTTGTCGAATACGACCGATTTTATCCGTCCGATGCTCTCCAGGTGCGATCCGCCTTTTATCAGGACGCCGTTTCTCGTCGCCGCGCCGATGGCCGCCGCAATCGATACCGGCGTCGATATTACCAGGGCGCACGGGCATGATATGACGAGCAGGACGAGCGCCCGGTAGAACCACTCCACGAACGAGCCGCCGAATAGCGGGGGGATAACGGCTACGCCGAAGGCCGCCCCTATAACGATTGGGGTGTAGTATGCCGAAAATCTCGCGATAAACTGCTGTGACGGGGCCTTTTTCGACTGCGCGTCCTCGACGAGGTGTATTATCCGGGCGATGGTACTGTCCGCCGCGAGCCGCGTGGTCTCGATTTCGATATAGCCGTCTTGGTTGAGTGTGCCGGCGTATACGTCGTCTCCGGGGTCTTTAGAGACGAGGGCCGATTCACCCGTGATTGTCGACTGGTCGACGGAGGAGCGCCCATAGACGACCCGCCCGTCTATGGGGATGCGCTCGCCGGGCTTGGTGATTATTATATCGCCGACGCTCAAGTCCTCGACGGGAACGAGTTTCGTCGCGGTTTCCGTCTTCACCAGGGCATGGTTTGGCGCGAACTCCAGAAGTCCGTGTATGGCGTGGCGCGTCTTGTCCATCGTATAGGCTTCGAGAAGCGTGCCTATCGCGTAGAGAAACATAACCGCCGCGCCCTCGACCCATTCGCCAAGGATGACGGCGCCGACAACCGCAAAGGTCATCAAGACGTTCATATCGAAGACGAGCGAGCGAAGCGACGCGAGCGAGCTTCTGGCCGGGCGGTAGCCGGCGACGAGTATCGTCGAGGCATAGAGTGCGACGGCGATAGGGGTAAGCCCCGAAATTAGTTGAACGGCACCGCCCGCCGCAAACGCAAACCCCGACACAAGGACCGCGCGGGCCCTTTTGTCGGTCGTCCAGAACTGTCCGCGTGTCTTGACAGGGACTTTGGCGCCCTCGATAGTCGCTTCATAGCCGGCCGCTTTGACGGCCCTGATGATAGTAGACGACGAGACGAGGCTCTCATCGTGCCCGACCGTTAGTTTAGCGGTCTCATAGACGAGGCTCGCCGATGTGACGCCCTTAAGAGCCGATATATTGCGCTCTAGCTTCATCGCGCAGTCGGGACAGTCCAAACCCTGTATTCGAAAAGCGGACGTTCTAAGGGCTTCTTTAGTGCCGACACTATAGCCGAAGGCCTCGATTTGGGAGAAGATGGTATCGCGCGAACTGACAGCGGGGTCGTATTCGAGATGGATGTTGGATGCCGAGAAATTGACGACCACGCTATCGACACCGGGCATCTTTTTAATCGCTTTTTCGACCTTGAGCGCGCAATCGGGACAATCGAGTCCGGATAGGGGATACGATTCCTCGGCGAGATGGACGCCGCCCTTTTTATCCGTTGCCATCTGCGCCACCCGCGATGTCGAATATGGTCGAGCCGACGGCCGTGTCTGGGAACTCCTCGCGGACGTGGTCGATACCCTCGGTTATCAGTCTTAAAATATGGCCGTCGTCGAGAGAATAGTAGACCATCTTAAAGTGTTTGCGGCGCTTGACGAGCCGCAGGTCTTTTAATTTGCGAAGCTGGTGGGAGACGGCGGACTGGCTCATCCCGACGACCTCGGAGATTTCGCAGACGCATAACTCGCCCTGGAGCAGGGCGGTGACTATTTTGACGCGAGTCGGGTCGCTGAGCACCTTGAAGGTCTCCGCAAGGCGCTCGGCCGTCTCGTCACAGACCAACCCGGCGCGAATGCGCTCTACTCTATCATTATCGGCTCGCACTACCCCGCAGATGTCGTGCCCTAACTCGTCGACGGCCAAATCGCACACCCCTTTTAATGTCGACTCCCCGGTCTTACCTATATATGAACGAGTGCTCATATGAACATGTTATAACGGAAGGTCGTCCAAGTCAAGGCATGCCGGGGAGTTTCAGGGGGTTAACGCGGGGTGCCGCTTAAAATTTGCCCTCGAGGTCGAGTGTGACATGCTTAAAGCCCAATGACTTCAAGCGGGCGACCAGTTCATCGCGGACAACGGGCTCGGCGACGCGCGCGATGTTCTCGGGAAAGACGATGACCCGCGCGACATCCTCGTGGTGGTGGTGGATGAAGGTCTCTGAGACCCCCTGCCGCAGCAGCCATCGTTCGACCTCGTATAGCTGCTCCATCTTATCTATATCGATGGGGATGCCGGTCGAGAAGCGGGAGGCGAGACAGAGATAGAGCGGCTTATTTATCTCCAGGCCGAATGTGTCGCTCAATTCGATGACCTCTCGTTTACTAAGTCGCGCTTCGAATAGGGGGGAGACTATTCCGAGTTCATCGAGGATTCTCAGCCATGGTCGGTCATCCGTTTTGTCGTCGAGATTGGTCCCGTCGACGACCGCATTGAATCCTCGCTCGACGGCCGTGGACGCGAAGATCGAGTAGAAATTTCGCTTACAGAGATAGCATCGTTCCGACGTGTTTTCGGCGAATTGCGGCAACCGGGTCTCGCCGCTCTCGACGAAGAGATGCTCGGCTCCGAGCGCGTCAGCGATGACGGCGGCCGCTTCCAGCTCCTCTCGGGGGAAGATGGGCGAGTCCGCCGTGACCGCGAGGACCTTGTCTCGCGGCAAGACCTCGAGCGCGGCTTTTAGAACGAGCGTGCTGTCTATTCCGCTCGAAAACGCTACGACGACGCTTTCAAGCATCTTTATGGTCGCTTTAACATGCTCGTACTTGGCCATTACGCTGTCGTCCAACATACTTTGCTCCTGGTCGATGGTCGTACCGATTTCCGCCCCGGCTCTCACAGCTGAGGGTTTTAGCCCTGATACCGGCTGCACCGCACTCTCGTAGCTCAGGGCTTTAGCCCTGATATTGCTGAACGTTTCGCTAGCTCTTACTAGTAGTCACACGAAAGCCGCTATCGCCGTAAATAAGTATCACTTATCGCAAAAATATCCTTGCATTATCATGCAACTCACTATATTATATATATTAACAAAAGTCTAGAAGGTTGATGAGAGTATGATAATACCCACAATCGCACGCCCCATAAGGCTATCGCACTTTAGAAAAGCCGGTTTCGGGCAAAGCCCGGAGTTCCGTCGGTTCGAAGCATACGACGTTATCTTGGACGATGAGAGCATGTCGGACTTTGACGGCTATATCTCCGAGCTAAAGTCCGCGCTGGCCGATACGGGGAACGGCGCCGCCGCCGTTCCGGACCGCTACCACCTTTATTCACAGCTCGATATAGGGCATTTCGATAAGGTTAGAGCGCGGGCCGCCGTCGCCGCGTATAAAGACCTCATCACGGGCATCTCCGGGCGGGGCGGGGCATACCTGACGATTCATATAGGCCTCAACTACGGCGACGATGACCTCAGCTTCGAGGACGCGAAAGAGAATTTGGCGGACCTCGTGAGATTTGCGCAAAACAAAGAGGTCAACCTCTGCGTTGAAAACCTTAGGCGCGGTTTTACCGGAAACCCCTATTTGTTCGCGGAACTTATAGAGTATTCGGGCGCATATGTTACCTTCGATATCGGCCACGCTACATCGAGCCTGGCCGCCGCGGACGGTTTCGGGCCAACGGAGTTTCTCGAACTGATAGCGGACCGGGTCGTCAATACCCATATCTACGAGTACGAACTCGACGAGGTAGGACACGTCGCCCCGGAGGATTTGTCGGTCATCGGCCCGGTACTGGCGAGGCTACAGAGCACCGGCTGCGGCTGGTGGGTGATAGAGCTTCAAGAGGAGGAACTCTGCCGCACCCGGGAACTCGTCTTCGAGCTTGCCCGGGATTCCGTTACCGGGCGAAAAGTTAGGCCGTTAGCGGGTGGTCTCGGCCCTGTGGGAACGACACCATATGCCTTAACCCGGTAAATATACCATCGGGGCGCCTTTTATCCTCGTCTCCACGCGACAACCCGGTCTCAATATCTGGTCTGACCTCAACCTGCTTAAAATAAGCGCTCCGGATTCCAGCCGCAGTTCGACTAGCTGATGGTGCCCAAAGTATTCACACGACACAACTATGGCCTTTCCTTTTTTGTTTGGATGGAGTTCGAGGTTTTCCGGTCGAATCATGATCTCAACCCGGCTATTTCGGCCTATGGGCAGGTCGGCCAGGGTCAATTCGCATGGAATTTTCTACTCGGCTTGGAACTTATAGCCGAGGCCGTGTACGGTCTGTATAAAGGAAAAGCGCGAGTGCTCTTCGATTTTGTTGCGGATGCGCCTTATGTGCACGTCGATGGTGCGGCTCGACGAGTAAAACTCATGGCCCCACACGCGCGCCGCCAAATCGTGACGTGTGAACAGGACACCGGGCTTTGAGGCGAGCACGTGAAGTAGTTGGAACTCTTTAAGGCGAAGCGAGATCTCGTTGCCGTCGACGGCGACCGAGTGTTTGGCCGGGTCGATTTTGATGTCTCCCAGTTCGATTATGGTCGGCTGGTTATTGAGCTTATG
>JAGXSZ010000004.1 GCA_018333515.1 Actinomycetota bacterium | reverse complement strand
GCTGCTTTAGCGGTTAGTAGAAATATTGAATATCGGACTGGAATCAGTATAAAGAAATTTGTGAACGTAATTCGACCACTGCGATCGGCAATTGTAACTATCAATTCTAAGGAAGTATTAGCTGACCCAGAGCTTTCTCCTGAGGTTCGTTTTGTGCTAAATAACCTGGCTTCAGGACACTAGGATGATAAACTCAGGGGAAAACCGTGTTTTGTTTGTCATCGTCGACCTCTTTTATTGGTTTTGATTTGCATCAAAATTCTAGACCACCCGCCTGTGAACATGCCAAGAAATACCTGTGAACTTGCTGTGAAAAAGCCTCCCTGTAAAAACGTTGCAGGGAGGCTAGCATTTGTTGAATTATGGGCGTGGTGTGCCCTTGACGGGACTGCCGCCCGCATGATGTAGGGTTATTCCACTTCATCCCTCACCGAGGGCAGGATTCCTATTGCCAGGATGACCAACGCAGCGCCCACGCTGAGGATGTTGAGGACAAATCGAATGATGGCGGCGGCATCCATCATTCGCAAGCCGGGAAAAATTCCCGGCAGCGCTCCCAGCAGGAATAATATCGCCAGTACAATGGCCAGGTTCAGCCCGGATTTCTTCTTCTTCCAAACCCAGAAGGCCCCCAGCGCAGCCAACCCCGCGCCGATGACTCCCAGGCCAGAATTGAGATAGGTCATCATTTGCCCGCTCAAACCGAACGTGCGAGTCAGGCTAAACAGATTGAATGCGCCGCTGTTGGAACGCTGTGGGAAAGTCCCGCCGCCGGGCTGCTGTTCGCCGCCCTGGAATCCCCCCTGCGGGGGATTGGCATTTTCGGGACGAAAATTACTTCCCTGCGGCATGTTTCCGGGTTGGCGTCCGGTGGGATTCATCCCGAAACCGCCCAAAAAGGTTGTCGCTAGGCTGACCAGCGCCAGGATGATGAGCAGGATGCTGATGGTAAGCAGTGATTTTGGGAGAGAAGTTTGCATATTGGCCTCGCAAGAAATATTATTCCGACCGCAGGGCTTCCATTGGGTGCAGGTTAGCGGCGCGGTAGGCTGGGTACAGACCAAAGAACAGACCAATCCCCAGCGAGAAAGTAAAAGCCAGCAGGATAGATGACGTGGTTACCAGCGAATTAATCAAACCAAGCGCGCTGACCATCTCGGCGATGCCAATGGCCAGCAGGATGCCAACGACGCCACCCAATAAGCTGAGGGTCATCGTCTCTACCAGGAACTGGAGCAGGATGTGGTCTTTGCGCGCGCCGACCGCTTTACGCAGGCCGATTTCGCGCGTGCGCTCGCTGACCGAGACCAGGGTGATGTTCATAATCCCAATCCCGCCCACCAGGAGCGAGATGGCGGCAATCGCGCCAAGTAAGGTGGTCAGGGTGGTGGTGACGGTGTTGAGCGTTTCGAGCATGTCGCTCTGACTCTGGACGCGGAAGTCGGCCTCGGCGCCGGGTTCGATTTTGTGCTGGCGACGCATGACGAAGTTGATTTGGGCTGTGACCGTATCGACTGCCTCGGCAGAGGCCGCCGATACCGCGATGGTACTGACCGTTTTCTGTCCGTCGCGGATGGCGTTTGCGCCGAACAATTTGAGATAACCAGCCTCGAGCGGAATCAGCACAATATCATCCGGGTCGCTGAAGCCGGAACTGCCCTTGGCCTTGAGAACGCCAATGACCGTGAAGCGCACATCGTCAATTTTTACCGCTTGACCGACGGCTTCGCTGTTTGGGAACAGCTCCCCGGCGGTGGTTGCGCCCAGCACGGCGACCTGTTTGTTGTTCTGGCGGTCGTCAGCAGTGAAGAAGCGTCCGCGCTCCATCTCGTAGGAATAAACCTTCAGGTAGTCCTCGCTCGTGCCGGTCACAGAAACGCTGTAACTGTCGTTTTCGAAAACAACCGTGCTGTTGGCCTGGTAGACGGGCGCAATCCCGGCAATGCCGGTCAGTGCGGCATTGAGCGCCTGGTAGTCTTTGTAGGTCAGCGCTGAAAAGGCTTGTGGTGCCCCCCCGGCCTGCGGGCGCTGTGTCCGCCCGGCCTGGATGGAGAGCAGGTTGGTGCCGGAACTCTGAATCTGGCTGGTAATGTCGCTGGTGGCGCCAGTGCCAATCGCCATGAGCGCGACTACAGCCGCCACACCAATCACAATACCGAGAATGGTCAGCCCGGAGCGCAGTTTGTTTGCCATGAGGCTGCGCAGGGCGGTGAGAATATTTTGGGTGAGCAGCATGGTCACATCTCCATTTCGGGGCGCGGCGTACCGGCGGCGATGGGGTTTGGGTTGGCTGTATCAGACGTGATCAGTCCGTCGGACAGGCGCACGATGCGGCGGGTATGGCGGGCGACGAAGGGGTTGTGGGTGACGAGGATAACCGTCTGACCGAAATCCTGGTGCAAGCGTTGGAACAACCCCATAATCTCCTCGCCGGTTTTGCTATCGAGCGCGCCGGTGGGTTCATCGGCAATCAGGATGGCCGGTTCATTGACCAGCGCCCGCGCAATTGCCACGCGCTGCTGCTGGCCGCCGGAGAGCTCAGCGGGGTTGTGGCGGATGCGGTCTGTCAGCCCGACCATTTCCAGCGATTTGAGGGCTTTTTCGCGGCTGGCGCGCGCTCCCAGGCCGCTGTACCCAAGCGGCAGGAGCACATTTTCCAGCGCGCTGGTGCGCGAGAGCAGGTTGAACTGTTGGAATACGAAACCAATCTTTCGGTTGCGAACCTGGGCCAGTTGCGAGTCTTTGAGTTTTTCCACCGTCTGCCCGTCCAGGCTGTACGAGCCGCCGGTAGGGACATCCAAACAGCCGATGATGGACATGAGCGTGCTTTTGCCCGATCCCGACGGCCCCATGATGGCCAGCATTTCACCCTTTTCGATATCGAGTGAAACGCCTGCCAGGGCGTGAACTGCGTTTTCACCCATCTGGAACACTTTGGTCAGGCTGCGTAGTTCGATGAGCGCCATATCAGCCTCCGAAGGGCATCATTCCGCCCGGGTTGCGCTGTTGATCTTGATTGGTGCCAGACGAGCCGCCGACCTGCACCTGGTCGCCTTCTTTCAGTCCGCCGCTCTTCACCAGCGTGACCAGGCTCCCGGCCAGGTCGCCGGTTTCCACATCCACCCGCTGCGTCAGTCCATCTGCGCCAACCCGCAAGATATATTCACCATCCGAATCACTTAATATCGCGCCGACCGGCACGGCCAGCAGAGCGCGTGGCTCGCCGGTGGTCACGATCACATTGGCGGTTGCGCCGAACAGGATGGCCGTTTCGGGCCGCTCGACTGAAACGATAGCGGTATATTTGACCAGTCCGCTGACGGTTTGCCCAATCGGGTCAATCAGGGTCACTTTGCCAGTCAGCATCAGGCCGGGGAGCGAATCGATGCTGATTTCCGCCGGGTCGCCCACTTTGACCTGGGTGATTTCGGATTCGTCAATGGAGAGCTCCACTTTCAGGGTACTGTAATCTACCAGTCCCATAGCGGTTGCGCTATTTTGGACGACCTCTCCCGGTTGGGCATACAGCACAATCACTTCGCCATCGAAGGGTGCGAGGATATACATCGCATTGGCTTGCTCGCGCGCGCCAGCCACGCTGGCCTCGGCCTGCGCCAATTCGGTGGAAGGCTTTCCACTTTGCAGGCGTTCCACTTCTTTCTGGGCTTCCGCCAGCTGAATTTTGGCCTTTTCCACGTTCAAGCGGGCCGAATCATAGTCGCTCTGGGCGGGTTTGCCGGTGTACCAGTTGAGGTTGGCCTTTAGACTGTTCAGGCTGAGTTGGGCGTTGGTCAGGGCCAGCATGGCTTCGGTCTTGGGCGAGTCGCCATCCGACAAATTTTGAACCGTCCGATAATGGTCAGAGGCGCGCGCCACGCTTTGTTCTGCCTGCCGGATTTGGGCCTCGGTATTCAAGATAAGCGCATCTGAAGCGCGCGGATAATCGAGCGAAGCGAAGGTCTTTTCGGCATCGGCCAGGGTTTGTTCGGCGGTGACCACGTCCAATTTTGCCTGGGTCAGGACCAGGGCATTGTCTTGCAGGCTGTCCAGAGTTTCCTCGGCAGAAGCGAGATCGGCGCGCGCCTGGAGGATGCTGGCGGGGACGGAATCGATCCGCAGGCTTGCCAGTACCTCGCCTTTTTTGACCTGGCTGCCCGGCTTCACGTTGACCATCTCGATGACGCCGTTGGTTCCCCACGCCAGGGTGGTCAACTGCCCGGCGCTGAGCGTGCCGCTCGATTCGATGCTCGTGCCAAGCGTGATGGTCGTAACCGGCTGGAACGTTACACTGGACTGGGCATTGGCCTGCCCGGCGCATCCTGACAGCGGTATCGCCATCAAGAGAAAGAGCAGGAGTGATAATATCTTCAGGTGTTTTTGCATGGGTGATGTCCTTTCAGGAAGTGTCAGATTCTGGATACTGTGATTCTAAAATCACATCCTGTGAGCAAGCCAAGAATAACCTGTGAAATTGCTGTGAAAATACCCAGAATCTGCTTCCATTCATAGCCATTTCACAGCAAACCGATATATGCTTATAACGTAACCATAAACTGCCTGTAAATCCAACCCATTCGCCCGAAATCGGAATTGCCCCATGCCCGCTGTCCTCATCGTCGATGACGACCTGAAATTGCTCAAAATGCTCCAGCGCACGCTGGTCTATGAAAACCTGACCGTCCTGACCGCCAGCAATGGCGAGGAGGCCCTGATTGTCATCGACGAAAAATCCCCCGACCTTTTGATTGCCGACTGGATGATGCCCAAGATGGACGGGCTAACCCTGCTCCGGCAGTTGCGCGCCGAGAAGAACAAAATCCTGGTGCTGATGCTGACCGCCCGGGATGCCATCGAGAACCGCGTCGACGGCCTCGAAAGCGGCGCGGACGATTACCTGGTCAAGCCCTTCGCCCCGGCAGAACTGGTGGCGCGCGTGCATGCCCTGCTGCGGCGCGTCGAAGCTAAACCCGAGGCGCAAATCTTGGAATACACCGACCTGCGCCTCGACCCGTCCACCCGCGAAGCTCGGCGCGGCGGTCTGAACCTTTCACTGACGCTGACCGAGTTCAACCTGCTGCACCTGCTCCTGCGCCATCCGCGCCAAGTGCTGGAGCGCGCTCAAATCCTGCGCGAGATCTGGGGATATGACTTCGGCGGCGACGATAATGTACTCGAAATCTACATCGGCTACCTGCGCAAAAAACTGGAAGCCGACGGCCTTCCCCGTCTCATTCAGACTGTGCGCGGTGTGGGGTATGTCCTGAGGGAAGAGTAACACCTATGTCCATCCGCTTGCGTTTCACCCTGCTTTACAGCGTCATCCTGGCCGTCATCCTCTTGTTCATTGGCTTGGCAATTTATGGCATTCTCTCGAGCGTCACCTATCTGGCCCTGCAAGATGACCTGCGCCGCTCCAGTTTTGGGCTGGGCGAGGCGATTTTAAGCGCCAACAGCCTGAACGTGCAAATCCCCCTCGTCACAGACCGCCCACCGCGCTCCTTCTCCGACTTCCCCGAAGACCGTCCCTTCCGCGACTTGCGCGAGCGCGAAATTGTCCGCATTCTCGACCCGCATGGCAATCTGCTCGCCAGCCCGCAAGGCCGCGTCGAAGACGCCCTGCCGCTTGATGCCAACGGACTGAGCCAACTGCAAAACGGGCACGAGTGGTGGCAAACCGCAACGGTCAACGACCAGACCACGCTCATTTACAACCGCCCGCTCACGCAAAACGGGCAAACGCTTTACATTTTGCAACTGGCGCGTTCATTGGAAGAGCGCAACCGCTCCCTGCGCTTCTTTGGTCTGTCATTTGGCGGGCTAAGTCTGTTCATCATCGTCACCGCCTTGGGGGTGGGCTGGCTGTTTTCGGGCGCGCTTCTGCGCCCCATCGCGCAGATTACCCAAACAGCGCAAACCATCGGCCAGGAGCGCAATTTCAGCCACCGCGTGCGATATCGCGGCCCGCGGGATGAAGTGGGCAAATTGGCCGCCACCTTCAACGACATGCTGGCGCAGTTGCAGGATGCTTACGAGAAAGTCGCCCATTCGCTCGAAATGCAGCGCAATTTCGTGGCCGATGTCTCACACGAACTGCGCACCCCGCTGACCACCCTGCGCGGCAACCTGGGCCTTTTGCGCCGCCAGCCACCCATCCCGGCTGAGGAGCGGGACGACATTCTGTCGGATATGACCGACGAGAGTGACCGGTTGATAAGACTGGTCAATGACCTGCTGGTGCTGGCCCGCTCTGATGCCGGACGCAGCCTGGTCAAGGAGCCGGTCGCCATCCTGCCAGTGCTGGAGGAAACCTGCCGCCAGGCGCGCGCCCTCGACCCGGCGCGTGACATTCGCCTAGAGGCCGAAGATTTGTCAATTATGGGAGACCGGGACGCTTTTAAGCAGGTTCTGCTCATCGGACTGGATAACGCCCTGAAACATTCCGACAGCCCGGTGCTGGTCACAGCATATCGCAACGGAAACCAGGCCGAAATCCGCGTGCAAGACTTTGGGCCTGGCATTCCGCCCGAAACCCTGGAACACGTCTTCGACCGCTTCTATCGCGGCGAGGATAGCCTGACCCTTCCCGGCTTTGGGCTGGGGCTTTCTATTGCCAAGTCCCTGACTGAGAGTATAGGAGGAACGATTTTGATGGAGAGTGAAGCGGGGATGGGTAGTACCTTGATGCTCTCCTTTTTTCTCAAAGAAGACTGAGTTTGTGGGCGGTAAAAACTATTTTTCCAATGCTAGACGTTTATCATCCTAGAGTTGCGTTTAGGCCTAAGCGCAACTCCCTCTCAAAAGCCAAATATGTAAGTGAAGAATTAATTTGTGGTCAAGATAGTTTTAAGGCAAACGAATCTGATTCGTTTGCCTTAAAACTAAAATGGTTGATTTTTAGCCTTTCCGGGGCTGGACGCTTACGCGGTCTTTACCCAGGGTGATGATGGAGCGCAACTGCACGGCGCATTTCCTGCTTTAGAGCTTCTCCCAAAGCCCCCGCATAGGTTAACTTTCTCATTG